>NZ_JAQIBU010000296.1 GCF_027858935.1 Oleiagrimonas sp.
TCCAGATACCTTGCGTGGGCTCGCGCTTGACCAGCGCTTTCATCAGTTGCGACATGCGACTCTCCTGCGTAAGCGACCATTATACGCGGCCACCCCACACGACCGAACCCGAACCCGAAGCCCGGATAAGCAAAGCGCATCCGGGATGGGCCGCTACGGGGGATGTAGCCCGGATAAGGCCCTCGGCCGCATCCGGGAAGCCTGTATCCACAGGCGTGGAGCTCGGGGCCGCGGGGCGGCCCGTCCCGGATGCGCTGCGCTTATCCGGGCTACGGGCTACAGGGTTCGGGTTCGGTCGTGTGCGGGGGGCCGCGTATAATGGTCGCTTACGCAGGAGAGTCGCATGTCGCAACTGATGAAAGCGCTGGTCAAGCGCGAGCCCACGCAAGGTATCTGGATGGAGGAGGTTCCGATCCCCGAGATCGGTCCCAACGAGGTGCTGGTCAAGGTCGAGAAAACCGCGATCTGCGGCACCGATCTGCATATCTACAAGTGGGACGAATGGAGCCAGCGCACCATCAAGCCGGGGCTGGTGATCGGCCACGAGTTCGTCGGTCGCATCGTCGAGATCGGTCCTGGCGTGACCGGGTACGAGCTCGGCCAGCGGGTATCGGCCGAGGGTCACATTGTGTGCGGCCACTGCCGCAACTGCCGCGCCGGACGCCAGCACCTGTGCCCGCACACGGTGGGCATCGGCGTGAACCGCAACGGCGCATTCGCGGAATTTGTCGCGGTGCCGTCCTCCAACCTGTGGCCGATCCCGGACCCGATCTCATCGGAACTGGCCGCGTTTTTCGATCCCTACGGCAACGCCACGCATTGCGCGCTGGAGTTCGACCTGATCGGCGAGGACGTACTGATCACCGGCGCCGGCCCCATTGGCATCATCGCCGCCGGCATCGCCAAGCACGTGGGCGCGCGCAACGTGGTGGTCACCGACGTCAACGACTACCGCCTGAAACTGGCCGCCGACATGGGCGCCACGCGCGTGATCAACGTGTCCAAGGGACGCCTGAAGGACGTGCTCTCGGACCTGCACATGGAAGGCTTCGACGTGGGCCTGGAGATGAGCGGCAATCCGCACGCCTTCAACGATATGCTCGAATGCATGTACCACGGCGGCAAGGTCGCCCTGCTCGGCCTGCTGCCCAAGGGCGCGGGGATCGACTGGGACCGCGTGATCTTCAAGGGCCTGACCCTGCACGGCATCTACGGCCGGCGCATGTACGAGACCTGGTACAAGATGACGCAGATGGTGCTGACCGGATTCCCGCTGCAGAAGGTGCTCACGCACCAGATCGCCATTGACGACTTCCAGACCGGCTTCGACCTGATGGACTCGGGCAACTGCGGCAAGGTGGTGTGCTCCTGGTCGTGATGCGCGCCTGGACACGGACTACGCCGCTTCGATTTGAATCCTGAAACCTGGAGACCTGACATGGCCTACACCAACCGCGACCGCCTCACCACCGAACTGGACGGCATCCGCGCCGACGGCCTGTACAAGGACGAGCGCATCATCACCTCGCCGCAGTCGTCCGAAATCACGTTGGCCGACGGGCGCAAGGTGCTGAACTTCTGCGCCAACAACTACCTGGGCCTGGCCGACAACCCCGAGGTGATCGCCGCAGCCAAGGAGGCCATGGACACGCACGGTTTCGGCATGGCCAGCGTGCGTTTCATCTGCGGCACGCAGGACCTGCACAAGCAGCTGGAGGCAAAGATTGCCGAATTCTTCGGCACCGACGACGCCATCCTGTATGCGGCCTGCTTCGATGCCAACGGCGGCCTGTTCGAGCCCCTGCTGGGGCCCGAGGACGCGATCATCTCCGACGCGCTCAATCACGCCTCGATCATCGACGGCGTGCGTCTGTGCAAGGCGCAGCGCTACCGCTACGCCAACTCCGACATGGCCGATCTGGAAGCCCAGCTCAAGGCCGCCGATGCCGCTGGCGTGCGCACCAAGCTGATCACCACCGACGGTGCGTTCTCGATGGACGGGTTTGTCGCCAAGCTCGACCAGATCACCGCGCTGGCCGAAAAGTACGGCGCTTTGGTGCACATCGACGAATGCCATTGCACGGGCTTTCTCGGCAAGACCGGCCGCGGCTCGGCCGAGGTGCACGGGGTGATGGACAAGATCGACATCTTCACCGGCACCCTGGGCAAATCACTGGGCGGCGCGGTGGGCGGTTTCACCACCGGCCACCAGGAGATCATCGACATGCTGCGCCAGCGTTCGCGGCCGTATCTTTTTTCCAACTCGCTGCCACCGCACGTGGTCGCCGCCGGCATCAAGGTGTTCGAGATGCTCGACAGCGCCACCGAGCTGCGCGAGCAACTGGCCGAGAACACGGCCTATTTCCGCAAGCGCATCAGCGAGGCCGGCTTCGAGATCAAGCCGGGCAACCACCCGATCGTGCCGGTGATGATCCACGACGCGCCCAAGGCCCAGGCCATGGCCAACGCGCTGCTGGACGAGGGCATTTATGTGACCGGGTTCTTTTTCCCGGTGGTGCCCAAGGGCCAGGCGCGCATCCGCACCCAGATGAGCGCCGCGCACACCCGCGAGCAGCTGGACACGGTGATCGACGCCTTCACCCGCGTCGGCAAGCAGCTCGGCGTGCTGAAGTAGGCGTGTAAAACCGTAGCCCGGATAAGCAAAGCGCATCCGGGAAAACACTCCACGTAGCCACGTAGCCACGTAGCCCCGTAGCCCGGATAAGCAAAGCGCATCCGGGAGCAAGACCGTGGCGCGTCTGACTTGCCCGGGTCACCCCAGCTGTTCGCGCACCTTCTGGACCAGCTCGAACAAAGGCTTGCGATCAGGTTCCCAGGGAATGCTCTGGTTGGCCAGCGCCTCGATCGCGTCGACCTGCAGCAGGATCGGCTGACGCGCCACGCGCGCGCCGATGCTGTTGGCCAGCGCCAGCAGCACTTCCAACTGCCGTTCGAGAATGGCCACATTGCCGGCCGCGTTCTGGCGGATCTGGTCAAACGCCAGCGCGATGCAGTCGCCAAGCTTGAGCGCGTGGGTGACCACGCGGATGGTGCCCTCCCGGCTGTGCAACTGCGGCGGGAACCGCCGTTCGGCCATGTGCAGCAGCATCACGCCAATCCAGTTCAGGCACATCACGCAGGTGGTGGTTTCGTTGATGCCGGGTGAAAGCGCCTTGATCGCCACGTCCACAAGCTGCCGCAAGCCGTAGCCGGGATCGTTGGCCATGGTGCGCTGGGGAGCGAACGACCAGGCGTCGTGAAGCTCGTCGATCGTTGGTTTTTCCAGCGGCTCGGCGCTGCGCAGCTCCGCCATCACCTCGCCGCGGGCGATGAAATGCCCCGCGCTTCGATCGATGCGCACCAGACCGCCGAACTTCTCGGCGCGGCGCGCCAGCAAGTCGTAGTCGATGCCCGTGATGTAGCCACTGCGCATGGCGCGCAACTGGCTGCGCTCGGAAGTTTCCGGCCGGTTGGTGGCGACGTTGCCTTCGTCGGGCGGCTCGAAGCGTTGCGGAAAGTGATGGTCGATGGACGGCATCGCATCGCGGGCAATGGCCGCCACCACGTTGGTGGCCTGCAGGCCCTGGACGATGTGGTGGATGAAGTAGATCAGCACCGCGATGCCGAGGAAGGCCAGCGCCAGCGCGCCCAGCATGGCCAGCGGCGGGGCCTGGTCGGCGGGGCTGTCCGCCGACAGCGAGCGCAACACCAGCATGCAGTACACGAAGATTCCCAGGAAGGTGCCCAGCACCGCCTGGTTGCCGCGATCACGGATGAAATTGCGCAGCACACGCGAGGTGTACTGCCCAGCGGCCAGGGTGATCGCGGCAATGGTGATGGAAAACACCACGCCGGCGATGGTGATGATGGAGCTGCCGATCACCTGCAGCATCGCCGAGGCGCCGCGGATGCGCACGTTCATGAAGGTGTTGAACCATTGCGGCTTTTCCCACCAGTGCGGGGGCAGCGCAGCGTCGGCCGCCAGCATGGCGTAGGCCAGGATCACCGCGCCGATCACGATCAGCGAAGGCACGAACCACAGGCTGGTGCGCAGGGCGTCCAGCCACAGGCGAAATCGTTTCATCATGGCGCAAGTGCTCCCATGGCATGCTCCAGCCGCCAGCCTTCGCACGTGGCCAGGTGCCGCCGGAGCCCCTGGGTCCCGACGCCCAGCGTCAGCAATCCAAGCGCCACTCCGCGAACGGGCGCACACTGGTGACGATCAAGGTGTTCGGGGCGACGGTTGGTCTGCATGCAGGCGTTCCGACAGTGTTGCCCACCAGTCTACACACCCGCCACCCATGACAAGTACTGCCGAACGGGACGGACGAATGCGCACGCGGCGTGCATCCATATGCCATTGCGGCTCGTATTGAGAAGAGTCGAAGCATTCAAGCGGGATACACTCCACCATGAAGCATGTCCAACGCACACGCGAACGCCCCGGACGCCTGCTCACGGCGTTGCGCCTGTGGTTTGACACCAGCGCCACGCCGGCACCCACGGATAACGCGCCGGACCGCATCGACTGGGCCCGCGTGGTGCCTTTCATTGCCATGCACCTGGCGTGCCTGGCGGTGATCTGGGTGGGCTTTTCCTGGTTTGCGTTGTGGACGGCCCTGGCGCTCTACGCCATCCGCATGTTCGCGATCACCGCCTTTTACCACCGCTATTTCTCGCACCGTGCCTACAAGGCGCCGCGTGCGGTGCAGTTTGTTTTTGCGGTGGTCGGCGCCAGCGCGGTCCAGCGCGGTCCGCTGTGGTGGGCGGCGCACCACCGTAATCACCATCGCCATTCGGATGGCCCGGCGGACATGCATTCCCCGGTGCAGCGCGGTTTCCTGTGGAGCCACATGGGCTGGTTCCTGACGAGGCGTGGTTTTGCCACCGACTGGAGCGTGATCCCGGACCTGGCCAAGTTTCCCGAGCTTCGCTGGATCGACCGCTACGACATCCTGATGCCGATCGCCCTGGCCACCGGCCTGTTCTTCCTCGGCGGCTGGCTGCATGGCGCGCATCCAGAGTTGGGCACCAGTGCCGGCCAGTTGCTGGTTTGGGGCTTTTTCATCTCCACTGTGCTGCTGTTTCACGCCTCGGTGACCATCAACTCGTTGGCGCATCGCTTTGGCTCGCGCCGTTTCGAGACCCGCGACAACAGCCGCAACAACCTGTGGCTGGCGCTGCTGACCTTTGGCGAGGGCTGGCACAACAACCACCATCATTTCCCGGGCTCCGCGCGCCAGGGGTTCCGCTGGTGGGAGATCGACATGACCTATTACGCACTGCGCGTGATGGCCGCTTGCGGACTGATCCGCCAACTCAAGGCCGTGCCCGCCGGCCTGCGCCGGCCCCACGCGAAGCACTGAATCCATGACCGCTCGCATCGCCGTCATCGGTTCCGGCATCTCCGGACTGGCCAGCGCCTGGCTGCTGTCACGCAGCTATGACGTGACGCTGTACGAGGCCAACGGCCGGCTCGGCGGCCACACCGATACCCACGACATCCAAATCGGCGACACCCGTTACGCCGTGGACACCGGGTTCATTGTCTACAACCCGAAGCATTACCCGTTGCTGTGCAAGATGTTCCAGTCGCTGGGCGTCGAGGGCCAGCCGACCACCATGAGCTTTGCCGTGCACAACGCGCGCAGCGGGCTGGAATACAACGCCACCAGCATCAACCGCCTGTTCTGCCAGCGCCGCAACCTGTTCTCGCCGCGCTTCCACGGCATGGTGCGGGACATCCTGCGTTTCTACCGCGAAGCGCCCGCGCTGCTGCAGGCCGGCGGCCCCGGCCCGACCCTGGGCACCTACCTCGAGGACCATGGCTACGGCGCGGCCTTCCGCGACGATCACATCGTGCCGATGGCCAGCGCCCTGTGGTCCTCGCCCGGCACCCGGGTGCTGGATTTCCCGGCGGCCTATCTGGTGCGCTTCATGGCCAACCATCACATGCTGCAAGTGGATGACCGTCCCGAATGGCGGGTGGTGCGGGGCGGCTCGCAGCAGTATGTCCACGCGCTGCACGCATCCTGGTCGGTGCACGAGCGCCTGGACTGCCCGGTCCGGCACGTCACCCGCCATGCGTCCGGCGTCCAGGTGGATACGGACGCCGGCAGCGAATCCTTCGAGCACGTGGTGCTGGCCTGCCACAGCGACCAGGCACTGGGCCTGCTTGGCGATGCCAGCGATGCCGAGCGCGACATCCTTGGTGCCATCGAGTGGCAGCCCAATGACACGGTGCTGCATACCGACACACGTGTGCTGCCGCGCAACCGCAAGGCATGGGCGGCGTGGAATGCGCTGATCCCGGAACGCGAGAGTGACCAGTGCACGGTCAGCTACTGCATGAACCACCTGCAGTCCATCGATGCCGCGGAAACATTTATCGTGTCCCTGAACTGCAGCGACCGTATCGACCCGGACAGGATCCTCAAGCGGCGTGCGTACCATCACCCGGTCTACACCCATGCCACCGTGAACGCGCAACAGCGCAAGAGCGAAATCCAGGGCCAGCGCAACACCTGGTTCGCCGGCGCCTGGTGGGGCTGGGGTTTCCACGAGGACGGCATGCGCAGCGCCGTGGACGTGGCTCATGGCCTGGGCGTGGACGGGCCATGAATGGGCAACGCTATACCCCACCGCTGGACACTCCGCGCATGACCGCGCCCGCCATCGTCAAACGCGACACCGACGTGACCGCACGCGCCAGCCTGGCCAGCGGCATCTACGAGGGCTGGGTGCGCCATCGCCGCCATGCCCCGCATGCGCATGCCTTTCGCTATCGCGTGGCCATGCTCTATCTGGATCTTGCCGAGGTCGACACGCTGTTCGAGGGGCGCTGGCTGTGGTCGACGGAAGCCGGCAACGTGGCCAACTTCCGTCGCCGCGACTACATGGGCCCGCACGACATCCCGCTGGAGGAAGCCGTGCGCCGCAAGGTGGCCCAGTCCACCGGCGTGCGACCCACCGGTCCGATCCGGCTGCTTACCCACCTTCGCTACTTCGGGATGATCTTCAACCCGGTCAGCTTCTACTACTGCTATGACGCCGACGGCTGCACGCTGCAGACCATCGTCGCCGAAATCACCAACACCCCGTGGAAGGAACGCCACAGCTACGTGCTGCCGCTGACCAGGGCACAACGACATGGCCGCGCGGCGTCATGGCGTTTTCCCAAGACCTTCCACGTATCGCCGTTCATGCCCATGCAGCGCGATTACGCCTGGCGCTTGACCACGCCGGGACGGAGCCTGCTGGTGCACATGGATGTGCTCAATGGCGCGCAGCGCGAGTTCGACGCCACCCTTGTCCTGCACCGCCGCCCGGTGAATGGTGCCAACCTGGCGCGCGTGCTGTGGCGCTACCCGGCCATGACCGCCAAGGTCGTCGCCGCCATCCACTGGCAGGCCCTGCGACTGTTCATCAAACGCAACCCCGTGCACGACCATCCTGGCAAACGAGGAACCTGAGCCATGGACATGCAAATCGAACACGTCCTTACCGAAAACACCCGCGCGCCCTCCGGCCTGGAGCGCATGCTGCGCAGTCGCCTGATCGCGCAGATGGACGCGCTCAAGGATGCCCGTCTGGTCCTCGTCGACGGTCTGGGCGAACAGGTCCTGGGCACGCCGGCCGCACGCGAGCAGGACACGTTGCGCGTGCGCGTCCAGGTACAAGACCCGGCCTTCTACCGCCACCTGGCCAGCAACGGCAGCGTCGGCGCGGGCGAGGCCTGGATGGACGGCCTGTGGCAATGCGACGACCTGGTCGCGCTGATCCGCATCCTGGTGCGCAACCGCGACACCCTCGACGCGATGGAAACCGGCCTGGCCCGGCTTGGCGGCATGGCCATGCGCGCCTGGCACGCCCTGCGACGCAACACCAAGTTGGGCAGCCGACGCAACATCGCCGCGCACTACGATCTCGGCAATCCGCTGTTCGAGCTGTTCCTGGACCCGGCGCTGATGTATTCCTCGGCCATCTACGCCCGCGAGGACGAGACGCTGGAGGTCGCGGCCACGCGCAAGCTCGAGCGCATCTGCCGCAAGCTCGACCTGAAACCGGACGACCACGTGGTCGAGATCGGCACCGGCTGGGGCGGATTCGCGGTGCATGCCGCCACCCACCACGGCTGCCGCGTGACCACGACGACCATCTCCCGCGAACAGTACGACCTGGCCCGCGAGCGGGTCGCGACAGCTGGCTTGTCCGATCGCGTCACGGTGCTGCTGGAGGATTACCGAGACCTCACCGGGAGCTACGACAAGCTGGTTTCGATCGAGATGATCGAGGCCATCGGCCACCAGTATCTGGAGACCTATTTCAAGACCGTGGCCAAGCTGCTCAAGCGCGACGGCGCGGCGCTGATCCAGGCGATCACCATCGAGGACCACCGCTACAGCCAGGCGCTGCACTCGGTGGATTTCATCAAGCGTCACATCTTCCCGGGCAGTTTCATCCCCTGCGTAAGCGCGATGCTGGGTTCGGCCGCCAAGGCGAGCGATCTGCGCCTGTTCAATCTGGAGGATATCGGTCCCAGCTATGCGTTGACCCTGCGCGCATGGCGCCAGCGGTTCATGCGCAGGCTGCCCGAAGTGCGCGCGCTGGGCTATGACGAGCGCTTCGTGCGCATGTGGGAGTTCTATCTGGCCTACTGCGAGGGCGGGTTCCTGGAGCGTTCCATCGGCGATGTGCAGATGCTGTTCACACGCCCGGACAGCCGCCTCGACACCTGGATTCCCGACCCGGCATGAACACCTGGCTCAACATCATCGGCTACCAGTGCGTCTGGCTGGTTGCGGTCTGGGGCGCCAGCCACGGGCTGTGGTGGCCGGCGGCACTGGCGATGCTGCCGTTTGCCGGCTGGATCCTGGCCCGCGAGGGTGCGCAGATCGACTTGATGGTGATGGCCTGCGTGGTACCGATCGGCGTGGCCATGGACAGCCTGATGGCCGCCACGGGGCTGCTCGATTACGCCGCGCCGGTCCCCTCCACGCATCTGGCGCCGCTGTGGATCGTGGCCATCTGGATGTCCTTCTCGCTGACCCTGCGTCATACCTTTCGCTTCATGTTCGGCAAGCCCCTGCTGGCGGCGGCGTTTGGCGCCCTGGGCGCACCGCTGGCCTATCTTGGCGCCGAGCGGGGCTGGCAGGCCGTTCAGTTTGGCCACGGCATGCTTGCCGCGCTGGCCAGCCTGGGCGCCCTTTGGGCCCTTGCCTTCCCGGTGATGATCTTCCTGGCCCGACGGCTGGAGCAACACACCCCCGAGATGGTTTCCGGAGAACACCATGTCTGAGCTTTCCCCATGGATCCAGCCGCTGATCGTGTTTGCAGCCACCGCGGTACTGATGGTGCTGGCCTGGCTGCGCCAGCGCGTCACCCGCAACGCCGGGATCGTGGATATCGTCTGGGCCGGCAGCATGATGACCAGCGCGGTGTACTACGCACTGGTCGGCCCCGGCAGCGTCGAGGTGCGCCTGGCCACGGGCGTACTCGGCGGACTGTGGGGCGGGCGGCTGTTCGTGTTCCTTTTGCGGCGCGTCAGCAGCGAACCGGAGGATGGACGCTACGCCTACCTGCGCCAATACTGGAACGACGCCCAAGGCAAGTTCCTGGCGTTCTTTCTGGCCCAGGCCATGTTCACCGCCCTGCTCTCGCTGCCGTTCCTGGCCACCGTGTGGAACCGGCAGCCGCTGGCGCACTGGGCACTGGCTGCCGCCATCGCGATCTGGTTGATCAGCGTGGCAGGCGAAGCCCTGGCCGACCGCCAGCTCACACGCTTCCGGCATGACCCCGACCATCGCGGCAAGACCTGCCGCAGCGGCCTGTGGCGCTATTCGCGCCATCCCAACTATTTCTTCGAGTGGCTGCACTGGTTCGCCTACCCGTTGCTTGCGATCGGTTCGCCGATCGCATGGCTGGCCTGGTCAGGACCTGTGCTGATGCTGGTGTTCCTGTACCGCCTGACCGGCATTCCCTATACCGAGGCGCAGGCGGTGCGCAGTCGCGGCGACGATTACCGCGCCTATCAGCGCAGCACCAGCGCCTTCATCCCCTGGTTTCCGAAGGAGGACATTGACCATGTCTGAGAGTATCGCCCTGTCCCACAGCCAACGGCGTGCGCCACGCGAACACGGGCTGATCGGCCTGGCCGAGCGTGGCCTGGTACCCGACAGCCTGCTGCGCCTGGGCATCCGCCGCCTGTGCGCGCAACGCCTGCGCGAGGAGCGCGACGGCCATGTCGAACAGCACTGGGAGCGTTTCAACGCGCTGCTGGAGGAGCTGCGCCAAAGCCCGCTGGCCATCCACACCGATGCCGCCAACGAACAGCATTACGAACTGCCGCCGAAATTCTTCGAGCTTTGTCTGGGCAAGCGGCTTAAATATTCCAGCTGCTATTTCCCGCGCGGCGATGAATCGCTGGAAGCCGGCGAGGATGCCATGTTGCGTCTTTATGGCGAGCGCGCCGAACTGATGGACGGCCAGGACATCCTGGAACTGGGCTGCGGCTGGGGCTCGTTGACGTTGTGGATGGCCGAGCGCTATCCGAACGCGCGCATCACGGCGGTATCCAATTCACGCCTGCAGCGCACCCACATCGAGCACCGCTGCCGCGAACGGGGCCTGGACAACGTCACGGTGGTGACCGCGGACGTCAATCGCCTGAGTCTCGAACCGGCGCGCTACGACCGTGTGGTCTCGATCGAGATGTTCGAACACATGCGCAACTACGGCACCTTGCTGCACAACATCGGCAGCTGGCTCAAGCCCGGTGGCAAGCTGTTTGTGCACATCTTCTGCCATCGCGAGCTGATGTATCCGTTCGAGACCGAAGGCGAGGACAACTGGATGGGCCGCCACTTCTTCACCGGCGGCCTGATGCCGGCGGCCGATACACTGCTGCACTTCCAGCAGGATCTGACGCTGGAACATCAATGGCGCTTGTCCGGACGCCACTATGAGCGAACTTCCAACCTGTGGCTGGCCAACCAGGACGCCCGCCGCAACGAGGTGCTTGCCGTGCTCGGCGAGGCCTACGGCGCAGATGCCGAGCTGTGGCACCAACGCTGGAGGATGTTCTGGATGGCCTGCGCGGAACTGTTCGGCTATGACCACGGCCAGGAATGGCTGGTTGGCCACTATCGCTTCGTACGCCCCTGAGGGTACCAACGCATCCGCGTGCTGCAGCATGAAAAAGCCCGGCTTTCGCCGGGCTTTTTTGTACCGCTTGTGATGACAGACCGCTTACTGCTGGTTCTCGACCTGCAGCTCAGTCCGACGGTTGCGTGCGCGACCGTCCTTGGTGGAATTGCTGGCCACCGGGTTGCTCTCACCATGGCCTTCCGGACCATCCAGACGGCCGGCAGACACTCCATGCGAGGTCAGGTAGTTGTAGACAATCCTGGCACGACGCACCGACAGGGCCTGGTTGTAGGCTTTGCTGCCGATCGAGTCCGTGTAGCCGGCTACCATCACGCGCACGTTCGGGTAACGCTGGAGGGTATCGACGGCCTGGTTGAGGATGTCCATCGAAGCGGACGCCGGCTTTTGCAGGGTCGCCTCGATGTTGGTTTCACCCTTGTGCGGACGGTCGAACTTGAAGTTCACGCCACGCAGGTCGATGACCACTTTCTGCGGGCATCCGTCCGGACCGACAATGGTGCCTTCCGCGGTATTCGGGCACTTGTCGTCACAGTTGTTGACGCCGTCATGGTCGCTATCAAGCTGTTGGCAGGTCGGCTGTGGCGGCGGTGGTGGTGCCGCCGGCGGCGGCGGCGGCGGTGGTGGTGCGGCCACCGGGGCGGCGCCCAGGCGCATGGCCAGGCTCAGGCCGAGGAACCAGTCACCGTATCCACCGGCGTTCTGACTTTGGTTGTCCCAGTCGTAGCGCCAGCCGGCCTCCATGCGCAGATCCGTGTTGCTGGTCAGTGTCTTGGACAAGCCACCACCCACTTCCATGGCCGGGGACCAGCCGCTGGCCATCCGATTGTAATGGTGGCTCCCCATCAGGCCGATCAGGGCATACGGGCGCCAGGCATTCCAACCACCACCGTAAAACCGGCCGGCTGCGCCGACCGTGTAGTTTCTCCACTTGCCGCCGACAGGTGCGTCGACATTACGCGAGGTGTAGTCGGCAAAACCGTCGAGCGAGAAATTCGGCGTCAGGAACTTGCCGAACCCGAGCCCGTAATACAACTGACTGCTGTTGGTGTTGCGGGCGGTGTCGTTGTAGTACCCGCCAATGGTCGGCGCGATATACCAGCGACCGTCGAAATTCTTGCTGTCGGACGAGCTGGATGTGCTCATCATCGAAGCGTTTCCGGTGGAGGACGTCGCATCCTGTGCGTGGGCGGCAGCTACACCGCCAAGCGACAAGGCTGCAAGTAGATACAAGGCCTTGTGTTTCATTGTGGATCTCCTTTTTACAAACATTGCTTTTGCGTACGCCCCGGCCCGCGGCATGCATGTTGCGCGCTACCGAAATAGGGGGATGTACCTGACACGTCGAGGCTGTCGACAACATGACGCGTGCGGTGAGTCCATTTTAGCAAAAACAAAACATTTGCCACGGGGCGAAAAAATGTCATTCATATGGCAGTCATGCGGGTAAATCAGAGCGTGAACAGCTCCATGAAATCATCCACCGCCATGGCATCCAGGCTTTCCGGATCCGACGTGGCGGACAGAATGGCCTGAACCTGTTTTGCCGAAAGATGACCGCGCAGCGCCTGCTCGAACTTGTTCAAGAGCACCGGAATGCCTTCCTCACGCCGGCGTCGGTGCCCGATCGGATAATCGATGGAGACCTTCTGCGTGCTCGTTCCATCCTTGAAGAACACCTGCACCGCGTTGCCGATGTAGCGTTTGTCCGGGTCGAAGTAGTCCTTGGTGAACTGCGGGTTCTCGGTCACCTGCATCTTGTCGCGCAAGGCGTCGATGCGCGGATCGGCGGCCACCTCGTCGTTGTAGTCGGCGGCGGTCAGGCGGCCGAAGATCAGCGGTACGGCGACCATGTACTGGATGCAGTGGTCGCGGTCGGCATAGTTGGCCAGTGGGCCGGTCTTGTCGATGATGCGGCAGCCCGCCTCCTGGGTCTCGATCAGGATCTTCTCGATCTGGTCGATCCTGCCCGACACCTCCTCGTGCAACTGCATGGCGCATTCGACCGCCGTCTGGGCATGGAACTCGGCCGGAAAGCTGATCTTCAGCAGCACGTTTTCCATCACGTAGCTGCCGAACGGGCGCTCGAACTCGAACGGCTTGCCGCCGAAGGCGACATCGTAAAAGCCCCAGGTCCTGGCAGTCAGCGCCGACGGGTAGCCGACCACGCCCTTGTGCGCGGCGTTGATGGCATGGGTGACGGCACGGCGGCAGGCATCGCCGGCGGCCCAGCTCTTGCGCGGCCCGGTATTGGGCGCGTGGCGGTAGGTACGCAGCGCGCCGTTGTCGATCCAGCTGTGCGAAACGGCAGTGACGATGGCGTCCTTGTCGCCGCCCAGCATGTGCGTGGCCACGGCGGTGGAGGCCAGGCGCACCAGGATCACGTGGTCCTGGCCGACGCGGTTGAAGCTGTTCTTCAGTGCATAGCAGCCCTGGATCTCGTGCGCCTTGATGGCGGCAGTGAGCACGTCGCGCACGGTCAACGGCTGCCCACCCTCCCGGCGGGCCTTGCGGCTGAGGTAATCGGCCACCGAAAGGATTGCGCCGAGGTTGTCCGACGGATGACCCCACTCGGCCGCCAGCCAGGTGTCGTTGAAGTCCAGCCAGCGGATCTGGGCCCCGATGGCGAAGGCCCCTTGCACCGGATCCAGTTCATGGCTGGTGCCCGGCACCCGGGTACCGCCAGGCAGCGTGGCGCCCGGGACCAGCGGCCCCAGGTGCTTGACACATTCGGGAAACTTCATCGCCAGCATCGCGCAGCCCAGGGAGTCGAGCAGCATGTAACGGGCCGTGTCGTAGGCCTCGCTCGAATCGATCGTGTAATCGGCGACATAATCGGCAATGTCGACCATCGGCTGGTCGGGGTCGGGACGCTGGGCGGAACGGATGTCGGGTGCGCTCATGCGGGGGCCTCGCTGGATGAATAATCGGCCATTGTACCTTGGCAGCAAACACGACACCTGCAAGGCGCGTGATACGGCTTGACGCCGGGCGGCTGCAGTCCCGACAATCGTACCCGTCAAGGGGGAGTAGCTCCCAAGCGCGACGGTCGTCATCACGGGTCCAACCCCGGCCGGCGCGGCGGCACAAGCCGCGAGCGAGACTCTTGCACCGAGCGAGCCCGCGCGCGGGTCGTGCGGGTGCAAGTCGTCGGCGCGCAATGGAGCCCACATGCATTTCCTCAGTCCACACTACCTTTCGGCCCTGCTTGCCATCATCCTGATCGACCTGGTGCTGGCCGGCGACAACGCCATCGTCATCGCCATGGCTGCGCGTCGACTGCCCAAGGAACTGCAACGCAAGGCGATCATCTGGGGCACGGTCGGAGCCATCGGCGTGCGCACCGCCATGACCCTGGTCGTGGTGTACCTGTTGCGCATCCCCGGGCTGATGTTCCTGGGCGGACTGATTCTGTTTCCGATCGCCTGGAAGCTGCTGCGCGAGGATGATCTCGACCAGCCGCATATCAGCAAGATCACCGGATTCTGGACCGCCATGCGCACCATCGTGATCGCCGATGCACTGATGGGCCTGGATAATGTACTGGCGGTTGCCGGTGCCTCCAAGAACCACATGTCGCTGGTGGTGACCGGCTTGCTGGTCAGCATTCCGCTGGTGGTCTGGGGTTCGACGCTGATCCTGAAAATGATGGGCCGCTTCCCATGGATCATCTATCTGGGGGCGGGCGCCATCGCCTGGACCGCCGCACGCATGATCACCCACGGCTACGGACTGAAAGGCTGGTTCGACCAGCATGATGCGTTGCGCTGGGTGGTCGATATTTTCGCCATTTTGGCCATCTGCGGCGGCAGCTGGTGGATGGAGCAACGGGCAAAACGCAAGGCTGGCCACTGATTGCATTGCAGTGCTGGCATGCGTGTTCGTCCCCGTCCATAATCAAACGATCGTTTGGATCGGATCAAGCGCATGACCGACACAGCCTATCCTGCACTGTTGAGCCCGCTGGATCTGGGCTTCTGCAGCCTGCCCAACCGGGTGCTGATGGGTTCGATGCATACCGGTCTGGAGGACCACGCCAGGGATTACGACAAGCTGGCGGCATTTTTC
>NZ_JAQIBU010000364.1 GCF_027858935.1 Oleiagrimonas sp.
ACTCAGCACCACACCGAGACGTTCAACCGGCGCCGTATACGGATAGGTCAGCGCCATCAGCCCGTTCGCCAGCACCGTCAACATCTCCGCGACGGCAAGTAAACCGGTAGCACCCAGGAAGCCCAGCATGATGATCATGGTGCGCCCCATGCCACGAAACTGATCAGCCAGACTCATTCGGAAATGCAACTGGCGCAGGCGCGAGTAGCTCAAGCTCATCCATGGTCCCTTGGAAAGCGGTTCTCACTCGCAGTCAGTAGCAGAGGCCAGTTGACCGCGTGACGGGCCTGTACACCGGGCCAGGGAATTCATTTTGACCGTATCTTCGAGGTAATAGCGAATGTCCGCTCCTGACGGCGGCAGGAACTGCCGTTCATCCGTAGCGGCACCTCGACGGATGGCCGCCTTGCACGGGTACTTCGCCCTTTGCTGGACGACTATCAACGCCCCCTGGATTCACTGGAATTCCAGGATGCGGTGTATGGCCTGTCCAAGACCCTGCGCGAACTGACATGCAGGGCGCGGTTCTTCAAGCGTCCAGACTTTCTTGCTGCCGAACGGGCGCGCACACTGATGAATCAAGGCCATGCCCTGGCGGACACCGCAGTGGCCTGCCGATTCGCGGACCAGAGTCACCTGACACGGCGGTTCCGCAAGGCTTTCGGTATCACGCCAACACGCTGGACCGCTTGTTTCCGCGCCGGATCGGGGCGCACGATCGTTCCATAGCTGAACCGGTCCATTTCCTGGACTCGTAGCCGTGCCCGCGCTCCAGACTGATCGACCTCCATCCGGAAAGCAGCATGATTGCAGAATAAAGGGTATGGTCCGGAACAGGTGGATCCGTCGAGGGTGGAAAATAGTTCTCCACGCACCTCAAAGGGGCAGGTCGTCATCGTGAAAAGCAAATCGAGTCTGCGCGGTACAGTCTGCGTCCCTTGGGCTGCGGCCTGCCTGTGCATCGGCACTTCGCGTCATCTGATCAGCCCTCTCCCCCAGTCATGAAAATGGCCCACCGCACGCAAATTCGATTAAGGCCAAAGGCTGCAGCGCATCATCGCAACCATCAAACGTGGCGACACTTCGGCCAGATGCAAACGCCAGTTGAATCGGAATTGCGCTTCGGCACGATACCCCCGCTCCTGTTTGCCATGTTTGAAGGCGTGGCAGCGTCCACTGAAGGCGCGCTCAACATGAGCCGGGACCACGTTGCCGCGGCGTCCTTCAGCGACCTGCGCGGTATTGGCGTTTGTCGTGTTGATGCAACGCGCAAAGCAATCCATTCCATCGCTGCACAGCGCGGCGTCCGGCGCCCGTCGGCGTTGGCACCACAATGTCATCCTCGGATGGCTGGATGTACTACTTTGATCGGGAGAGTCTGGTTATGCTGACGATACGCAAGCTGTGCAAAACCTACGGCAACGGCGTCGCAGCCCTGCAGGATGTGTCGCTGGATATCCCGCGAGGCATGTTCGGACTGCTTGGCCCCAATGGCGCCGGCAAGTCGACCTTGATGCGCACGATTGCCACGCTGCAAGATCCCGACAGTGGCTCGATCATGCTCGACGGCGTGGACTTGCTCGCCGACAAGCAGGCCACCCGTCGCCAGCTCGGCTATCTGCCGCAAGACTTTGGTGTGTATCCGAAAGTCAGCGTGCAGGACATGCTCGACCACTACGCTGTACTCAAGGGCGTGACCGCGACCGGTGAACGCCGCGCACTTGTCGAGGCGCTGCTGCGCCAAGTCAATCTGTGGGACGTGCGCAGGCAGAAGCTCGGCACATTTTCCGGCGGCATGCGCCAGCGCTTTGGCGTTGCCCAGGCGCTGATCGGCGAACCCCAACTGATCATCGTCGACGAACCAACCGCAGGCCTTGATCCCGAAGAACGCAACCGTTTCCTCAACCTGCTGGCTGAAATCGGCGAACGCGTAGTGGTGATTCTGTCCACACATATTGTCGAGGATGTCACCGATCTGTGCCCGCGCATGGCGATCATTGGCCAGGGCCAGGTATTGCTTTCCGGCGAACCGCACGACGCCATCGCCAGTCTCAAAGGCCGCGTATGGCGCGCCCATATCGACAAGAGTCAGCTGGAAAGTTACCGCGCGCACATGGCCGTGCTTTCGACCCGACTGGCTGCCGGCAAGACGCTGATTCACGTGCTTGCCGACAGTGCTCCCGATGCCAGTTTCGAAGCGGTCGCGCCGGATCTAGAGGATGTCTACTTCGGGCAACTGCAGCAGCAGTCCGCTGCGACTTCTCCAGCAAAGGCGGCCTGAGCCATGTGGCGCGAGGTCCTTCGATTCGAGCTGCGCCAGCAGCTGCGTGCACCGCTGTTCTGGGTTGTCAGCCTGGCATTTGCTCTTCTGGCATTTGCTTTCATCACCACCGACGCCGTCAGCATCGGTGGAGGCATGGGCAACGTCCACCGCAATGCGCCGATCGTCATCATCCGCATGCTCGCCGTTTTCAGCATACTCGGCATGTTTCTGGTCACGATGTTCGTGGCTGGCGCGGCACTGCGCGATTTTGATCAGCGCAGCGAGGAAATGGTATTTGCCACGCCAGTCAGCAAGGGCGCCTATCTCGGAGGCCGCTTCGGCGCCGGTTATCTGACCGCGCTGGCGGTCATGGTGATCACGGCGCTGGGACTGCTGATCGGCAGCTTCATGCCATGGCTGGAAGCCGCACGTCTGGGGCCGACCAGTATGGCCGGTTATGGCTGGGCGTTCGGCGTGATCGTCATTCCGGATCTGGTATTGATCGCCGCGATGCTTTTCCTGCTGGCGACGACCACGCGCTCATTGCTGGCCACCTATATCGGCATTATCGCGTTCTTTGTTCTCAGTGCGATCTCCAACAATCTCCTCAGTAACCTCAACAACCACACCATCGCCGGCCTGCTCGATCCGTTCGGCATGCGCACGATCAGCCTGGCGACGCGCTATTGGTCGGTCGATCAGCTCAACCACCAGCTACCGCAACTGAGCGGTGTGCTGTTGGCCAACCGTTTGATCTGGCTGACCGTTGCAGTCGCTCTCCTGGCGGCAGCATTCGCGCTGTTCCGCACGGACCGCGAGGGCCTGCGCCTGCCATGGCGCCGACGTCGCAAGGCCGATGCAGCCATGACGCTGACCTCGCCAGCCCGCCTTGACCTGCCCAAGGTCAGCATCCACGACGACCGCGCCGCGCATTGGCGTCAGTTCTTCACGCTGGCGCGCTTTGATACCTCCAGCGTGCTGCGCGGCGCAGCATTTCTCGTCATGTTGGTACTGGGTCTGGCCAACCTGACCGGAGCCATCGCACTGTCGGGGAAGATATTCGGCACCTCGACCTATCCGGTGACCCACGTCCTGCTGACCGACATGCGCGGCAGTTTTCAGTTCCTGCTATGGATCATCCTGACCTTCTATGCCGGCGAGTTGGTATGGCGCGAGCGCAGCAAACGAACCAACGAGGTCAGCGATGCTTTCCCGACACCCGATTGGGTGTCTCTGGCAGCCAAGTTCACCGCCCTGGTTGCCGTGATCGTGACCTTCTTCGCGGTCGGCGCCATCTGGTGCATCGGCTGGCAGCTGCTGCACGGATTCACCCACATCGAACCGATGGTGTACGTGAAAACCCTGGCGTTCGAGGCCATCCCGTTCGTGCTGATCGCGATCCTCGCCGTGTTCCTGCAGGTGCTGGCCAACAGCAAGTTTCTTGGCTACCTGCTGCTGATCCTGTACTTCGCAGGCCAGATCACGTTTGGCATGATGCATCTGGACAGCAACATGTACAGCTACGCCGGTGCACCCAGCGTGCCGTATTCGGACATGAACGGCTTTGGCCATTTCTGGGTCGGCGCGTTGTGGTTCTATGGCTATTGGGCCTGGCTGGCGCTGGCACTGCTTGTGGCATCCGCCTTGTTCTGGGTCCGCGGGACCGGCCACACCTGGGCGTTGCGCAAACGCGAGGCGCTGGCGCGTTTGCGGCGACCGGAACGCGTCACGCTCACGCTCGCCCTGGTCGGCTTTGTGCTGACGGGCGCGTGGGTTTTCTACAACACCCACATCCTCAACGCGTATGTGGCCAGCGACACTTCCACCGCGCGCCAGGCGAGCTACGAAAAGACCTACGCCAAGTACAGGCATCTGCCGCAACCGCGCATCACCGCGGTGCAAGCACATGTCGACATTTATCCCTACCAAAGACGCCTGCACATCAAGGGCCATTACACACTGGTCAACAAGCACGACAAACCGATCGATACGCTGCATATGCGGCTCGACTCTCTGGCCTCGACATCGCATCTCACGCTCAATTCACTGACTTTCCCCGCGCACACGGTGGTCAAGAAAGACGCGATTCATGGCGTCACCATCTACAAGCTGGACAAGCCGCTGGCGCCGGGCGCTTCGATGTCGTTCGACTTTGACGAAACCTACGCGCCCAAGGGCTTTACCAATGGGACCGGGGAGACATTTCTGGTCCACAATGGCACGTTCTTCAACAACACCAGCATGTTTCCGCAGTTTGGCTACGACGCCAACCGGCAAATCACCGACCGCAGCAAACGCCGCAAATACGGCCTGAGTCTGGACGTGCCGCGCATGCCACTGCTCAGCGAAGACCCGGCCAGGCGCGCCAACACGTACATCAGCCACGACGCCGACTGGATCCGTTTCGACACCACCGTGTGCACCGCCGCCGACCAGACCGCCATGGCTCCCGGCCAGCTAAAAAGAGAATGGAGCACTGGCAAGCATCGGCATTGTTTCCATTACGCGATGGACCAGCCAATGCTGAACTTCTTCGCCTACCTGTCTGCCCGCTATGCGGTGAAGAAGGCGACATGGCACGGCATCAACATTGCGGTGTATTACAACCCGGCACATTACTGGAATGTCGAGCGCATGATCGAAGCGGTGGAAAAGGCGTTCGCGTACTACAACAGCCACTTCACGCCCTACCAGTTCAAGCAACTGCGTATTCTCGAATTCCCGGACTACGCCAGCTTCGCGCAATCGTTTGCCAATACGGTTCCGTTTTCCGAGTCGATCGGCTTCATTGCCGATCTGCAGGACAAGGACAATCTCGACTACGTGTTCGATGTCACCGCCCACGAAGTCGCACACCAGTGGTGGGCGCATCGCGTGATTGGCGCGGACATGCAGGGGTCGACCATGCTCAGCGAGTCCTTGGCGCAATATTCTTCGTTGATGGTGATCAAGCACCAGTATGGCGCCAGGGACATGCGTCGATTCCTGAAGTACGAACTGGATCGCTACCTCGCCGGCCGCGCCACGGAACAAGACAAGGAAGAACCGCTGGCCAAGGTGGAAAACCAGCCCTACATCCACTACCGCAAGGGTTCCATGGTGTTCTACGCCTTGCAGGACTATATCGGCGAAGACAAGCTCGATGGCATGCTCAAACAGTTCCTCATCGACAAGGGGTTCCAGAATCCGCCCTACACCAACTCCATCGAGTTCATGGACGCGCTTGAAAAAACAGCCGGTCCCGAATGGAAAGGCGTGCTGGATGACTGGTTCTGGAAGATCACCCTGTACGACAACCGCGTAATCTCGGCCACAGCGCACAAGGCAAACGGTGGGGGTTACGACGTCACCATGAAGGTGCATGCGTCCAAGAGTTATTCGGATGGTGAAGGCAAGGAAACCAAGGGGCACATCAACCTGCCCATCGACATCGGCATATTTGCACGCGCCAAGGATGGCAAGGAAGCCGATGAGAAGATCCTTTACCTCGAAAAACGCAAGCTTGCGGACGGCGACAGCACCATCACTCTGCATGTTGACGGCAAGCCCTACGAGGTTGGCATCGACCCGTACAACGAGTTGATCGACCGCGTCTCCAGTGACAACCGGATGAAGGTGACGGTGGAGTAAGTGCAAAACTGCGGAGCCAGGCGATCGACACACTGATCGCCTGGTGAAGTCACTGCCATGCCATTTGGCACAAGGGCCTGCGCCGATTCACACGCACATCAGGTGCTGCGCGGGAGTCACTGAAGTCGAGCCGTGGCGCTTCATCTTGACCAGCAAACCAACCCTGGGCGTTTGCAGCGAAAGAACACGCAGACCCGTGTTCATCAAGAAGGAGGAAACGAAGAACCCAGGCCACATACACCTGTCTGGTCCGCATGCCGGAGTGCTTGACGCGCAAACGCGCGCACCACATCAAGCCATTTACGGGGTTTGCGTTCTGTTACACCGCTGTTGCGCCGGCCTAACTCATGCACCCTCGATGCTGTCGCATAACGCCTTGCATGAACGGTTGAATCTGCGGCGGAAAGAAGAAGCCAAGCCCATGATTACGCGTAGGGTTTCGCTGATTGCACCTGTGCGAAGCGCCGGGCATACTCATTGCGACATCCCGTTTATGGGGTCCAATTCAAGTTAGTCGTCATGGGTAAGTTATGAGCAAGCAAGGAAATCACCAAATCGTCCAACGAATCATCTCAGGGTTTCTTGCGGCAGTCGAAATCTGGTCGGTGACTGTGCTGGCTATACACGGTCAGTACAAGACATGGTCTACGCTAATTACCGGTCTTTTTGCAGTCGGAGGATGCTATTTGTTTGGTTATTTCGCGCTTCGCGGTCGGCTTCCTGGAAAACGTCTGCCAAGAGCTAGCATTGTGATTCAACGGACCACTGGTCGCCATGACGTCTAACATTTTTTCCAAGGCGGCAGGCTTCGACGTCGCTTAACTCCAGAGTTCGACATGTCCGAGGATGGCCGCATGAATGAACTGGAGCAAAAGCCCAGACAAATGCGCCCTGCGCAATTTGCAATCATTGCATCCATGCCGGTCGTATTTGCACTCCTGCTGGTGCTTTTTCAACAAGCGCCTCCAAGCTTCCTATGGTTCGGGCTGGGCCTGTCCATCGTGGCACTGCTCCTGGTCCGGTTGCTATCCGGCTTTGCCTTTTTCGGCCGAAGGCGTCTGCATTTCGGTAGCTCAAAGCCGTTGCGCGTCTGGCAGACTCCGATTTTGTGGATGCCGGTCGCGATCGTTGCGATTTTTCTGGTTTTCAGATGGTTCGTAGCGTAGATG
>NZ_JAQIBU010000315.1 GCF_027858935.1 Oleiagrimonas sp.
TCGACGCCATGGTCATCATCCGCGGGCACCTTGGCCAGCCATTTCACGGCCTGCACCGGTTGCTTCATGAGTGCGGCCAGCTGGCCCAGGAGATAGTAGCTCTTGCTGCGCACGGATACGGGAGCCGCTTTCAGCTCCACGTAAATGCGCCGCAGCGTGGAATGATCCTTGGTCCGGGCGGCAAAAGCCGCGCGCGCCGCGAAGGTACGCTCATCCTGTGGCCCCTTGGCCAGCACCCGCTGCGCACCGGCATTGTCGCCTGTCTTGGCCATCAGCCCGGCATAGGCCAGCCGCAAGTCGGTATCTTTCGGTTTCAGCGCCACTGCCTTGGCATAAAGCGCCATGGCCTGCCTGTTTTCTCCGCGGTCAGCATGCAGGCTGGCCGACCAGGTATAGGTTGACAGCGTGTGAAAGCGCTTGACTGCCGCATCAGCTATGTCCTGGGCATAGGCATACTTGCCCAGCTTCTGTCCCATCTCGCTCATGGCCAGCCATGCTTGCGGGTCGTCGGGAAGTCGCTCGGGTGTGGCCACAACGGACAGCAGACCTCCCGCCTGTGCCACGTCGCGCGCACCCAGCAGGACCCGGCCAAAGGCCTGCCACGCCTTTTTGTCGCTGGTGGCCGTCAGTTTGAGCAGAAGTTTTCTTGCGTCATCTGTCCTGCCCTCGTCCAGCGCGATCTGTGCCCGCGCCTGCATGAGCCCGATTGCGTCCCCGCCCAGCGCCTGCCAGCGAAGCAGCGCTGCCTTGGCCTCGCCGGGTTTGTGCAACGCGAGGGCCAGGCCCAGTGCACGCTCGGCAACCATGGGGTCGTGGGTTGTCTGGCTGGCTTTGGCGTAATCACGTTGCGCGGATGCCATGTCGCCCTTGTTCAGGGCGAACTCGGCCTGCATGACCAGAGCCGACGCGTCATGTGCGGCATCCGGCGTGGCCACTTGCTGTTTTTGCATCGGTTGCGCCGGCGCAGGACTCGGCGCGGAATGACGCGGCGGCGCGGATGCACATCCGAAGAGCATCAAAAGGCACCCCCCGATCGACACAAAATGCCGCATTTGCTTGAACTTGGCGTATCCGCTGCGCACAATTCACCTCCATCATGGGCCGGGAACGTCAGCGACCGGCCAAGTCGACAGCTTATCCCATTGTTGTCTGCATCAAAGCTGGCGCCATCTCGATCCGTCATGCCGTTTGTCACCTTCGGGCTCAATCATCTCACTGCGCCCGTCAGCCTGCGCGAGCAGGTGGCGTTCAATGGTGATGCCGCGCGCCAGGCGATGCTCGATCTGAGGCATCAGTCCGGCGTCGAGGAAGCCCTGATTCTGTCCACATGCAACCGCACCGAGCTGTACTGCAATGTGAGCGAGGGTGCCGAGTCGGTGCCGGAGCTATGGCTGCAGCGACACCATCATCTGACCGCACAACGACTGGGCGAGTTCCTGTACCGGCATGACGAGGACAATGCCGTGCGCCACATGTTCCGGGTGGCCACCGGACTGGACTCGATGGTCCTGGGCGAGCCGCAGATCCTGGGACAGGTAAAGGATGCCTACCAGATGGCGCGCGAGGTCCAGACACTGGGGCCGTCCATGGACCGCCTGCTGCAGCAGACCTTCGCGGTGGCCAAGCGGGTGCGTACCGACACCCAGATCGGCGCGCATTCGGTTTCGGTGGCCTTCACCGCGGTGCGACTGGCCGAACAGGTCTTCACCGACCTGGAGGACGCATGCGTGCTGCTGGTCGGCGCCGGCGACACCATCGAGCTGGCCGCGCGTCACCTTGCGGGCAAGAAGGTCAAGCGACTGCTGGTCGCCAACCGCACCCTGGAGAGCGCGCAGGAGCTTGCCGGTCGGCATGGCGGCTTTGCCGTCGCCCTGGCCGATCTGTCCCAGCATCTGGCAGAAGCCGACATCGTGATCAGTTCGACAGCATCGAGGCAACCGGTCATTACCCGCGCCATGGTCGAAGAGGCCATCGTCAGCCGTCGGCGTCGACCGATGTTCATGGTCGACATCGCCGTCCCGCGGGATATCGATCCCTCCATCGGCGAGATGCGCGACGTGTTCCTGTATGGCATCGACGACCTGCGCAAGGTCATCGATGACCACCAGCGATCGCGCGAGGCAGCCGCCACGGAAGCCAGCGCCATCATCGACTTGCAGGTTGACCGCTACATGAGCTGGCGCCGCGCACTGACCCTGCGAAACCCGGCCCTGGAGCTTCGTGCCAGCGCCGAAACGCAGCGTGACGAGGTCCTGGCCAAGGCGCAGTCGATGCTGGCGCGCGGCAAGTCGCCCGACGAGGTCCTGGCCTTCCTCGCCAACACGCTCACCAACAAACTGCTGCATGCGCCCAGCGCCAACCTTCGCGAGGCCGCCCTGTCCGGCGACCTGGACCTGCTGAACGCCGCCGATCGGCTGTATGGCCTTACCCCGGAACACGACCGCGACTGAGCACGATGTTGCCGGCCTGCGCTTGCCGCTATCCTGACGCACCGTCCTTGACCGCTCCTGGGCCTGCATGACCCCATCGATCCGCCGAAAACTCGAAGCCCTGGCAGAGCGCCACGAGGAGATCGGCCTGCTGCTGAGCCAACCGGACGTGCATGAGGATCCGGACCGATTCCGCGATCTCTCGCGCGAGTATGCCCAGCTGGAACCGCTGCAGGCGGCGCTGCAGGGCTACGACGATGCGGAACGCGAAAAACAGGAGGCCCGCAGCATGCTCGACGACCCCGATCTGGGCGACACCGCGGCCGAAGAGGTCCGCAGGCTGGACCAGCGGCTGCAGCAGCTCGACGCCGAACTCAAGCTCCTGCTGCTGCCCAGCGACCCGCGCGACGAGGGCAACCTGTTCCTTGAAATACGCGCCGGCACCGGCGGTGACGAAGCGGCATTGTTCGCCGGTGACCTGATGCGCATGTATGCACGCTATGCCGAACAACGTGGTTGGCGCGTGGAGATCGAATCCGAGCATGCTGGCGAGCACGGTGGCTACAAGGAGGTCGTGGCGAGGGTGGAAGGACGCGGGGCCTATTCGCGACTGAAGTTCGAGTCCGGCACGCACCGCGTGCAACGCGTGCCTGAAACCGAGTCGCAGGGTCGCGTGCATACCTCGGCAGCCACCGTGGCGATCATTCCCGAGGCGGACGAAGTGGCTGCAGTGGAGATCAATCCGGCGGACCTGCGCGTGGATACCTTCCGTTCGTCAGGAGCTGGCGGCCAGCACGTCAACAAGACCGACTCGGCCATCCGCATCACCCACCTTGCCAGCGGCATGGTGGTCGAATGCCAGACCGAGCGATCACAGCACGCCAATCGCGACAAGGCGATGAAACGGCTGAAAGCGCAGTTGCTTGATGTCGAACGCGAGAAACAGGCGTCCGAGGAGGCGGCTTCGCGCCGGTTGCAGGTCGGCAGTGGCGACCGCAGCCAGCGCATTCGCACCTACAACTTTCCGCAGGGCCGCATCACCGACCACCGCATCAACCTCACGTTGTACCAGTTGAACGAGGTGCTGTCCGGCAACCTCGATGCGGTGGTCGACGCCCTGATCGCCGAAGACCAGGCTGACCAGCTCAAGTCGCTGGGCTGATATTGCGACGCTCAGCGGGTCGCGAAGTCGTCCACGTCATGGTCATCGGCCACCCTGCGCTGCACCGTGGTGACCTTGGCCGCGGGAGGCCCCTGCCAGAGCCAGCGTTCCAGCTGGTCCAGCGCAACCGGCGTGCCGCGGGCGTAGACCTCGACCCTTCCGTCCGCCAGGTTCTCGGCCCAGCCGACCAGCTCGAGTCGCTGGGCCTGCTCGCGCGTGGACGCGCGAAAGAACACGCCCTGGACCCGTCCGCTGATCAGGAAGCATGCACAGGCCATGAGGATCTCAGTGGCTCGAGCCGATGGCCTTGCGCAGGTCGGAGAGCGTGATCGGTCCGACGTATTTCTGCGCTACCTTGCCGTCCGGCGCAATCAGGTAGGTGGTGGGAAGACCCAGTGGCGGATCGAAGTCGGCCGGGGGCTTGCTGGTGTTCACGCGGGCCACGGGGTAACTCACCGGATGCTTGACCAGGAACGCCTTGAGGGTCGCGGGATCGGCATCCTCGAAGGCCAGTCCGATCGCGCGTACGTCGGCATGCGACTTGACGAAGGCCGACAGCGCGGGCATTTCCTTGATGCACGGATGACACCAGGTCGCCCAGAAGTTGATGATCACCCATTTGCCGCGCTGGGCAGCCAGGTCGAATTGACTGCCGCTCAGGGTCTTGATCTTCAACGCGGGGTGGATGGGCATGGCGGCGCGAGCGTGTGGTACCGCCACGGCAAACAGCAGGCCAGCAAGCACGAGGGAAAAAGGCTTCATGTGGCGTCCGGTCGGTGTTCGTCTAGGGAAGGGTCTTCGTCCGCAGCCTCGGGCGCCAGCAGGAAAAGATCCGACAAAGGGGTGCCCAGATTGCTGCGCATGCTCTGCGCCAGTTTGCCAAGGTGATCGCGCAATGGCGTGGGCAAGCCATGGCTGAACTGCTCGATCAGGTCCTCATCCAGAGGCAGACGATACCGCCCCGCCCTGTAGATTTCCATCAGGGTGGCCGTGTCCAGGCTGCGCATCATCACCCACTCGTCGTTCTCGGTGCGCTGGATCATGCCGGACTGATGCAGATCGCCCAGATACCGCTGCAACTGGTCGTCGGAAACATAGCGCTCGCGACCGCGAAGGTCGTCCTCGCTCAACACGCGTCCATGGCGCTGTGCGAGCACAAAATGTTTCAGCATGTGCATCAGGCCGAGGAATTCAGCCTCTTCCGGAAGTTGATCGACGGGCGAACGATAATCGAAGGCCGACAACGAAGCTGTCAGCGAAGCTCCAAGCAGAACGATGACCCAGGACAGGTAGATCCAGACCAGGAATACCGGCACGGCCGACAGCGCGCCATAGATCTGCTGATAGGTCGTCACGCTGCGCATGTAGGTGGCGAAGGCCCACTTGGCGATCTCGAACAGCACGGCGACAAGCACCGCCCCGATCGCGGCGTATCGCATCATCACCCGCCGGTTCGGCACCAGGGTGTACATCGCGAAAAGACCGATCACGCTGACCGCGAATGGAAGCATGCCCAACAGATGCCGCTTGAGCGCCAACGGACCATGGACACTGCCGATCAACGGCAACGCAGCCACATAGGAGGTCAGGGTCAGTCCGGACACGACCATGATGGGGCCCAGGGTCAACGCGGCCCAGTACATCATGAACCGCGACAGCGTCGAACGCCGGGTCTGCACGCGCCAGATGCGATTGAACCGCGCCTCGATGCTGGACATCATCATCAGTGCAGTGGCGAGCAGCACCACGACGCCAATTCCCGTGAGCTTGCTGGCGTTGCCGGCAAACTGCAGCACGTACTTCTGCACCGCCTCACCCGCCGCCGGAACGAAGTTGCGAAACAGAAAGTTGGTCAGCACATGGCTCCAACCACTGAAGGAAGGCAGCGCGGTGAGAATGGTGAATATCGCCACCGTAAGCGGCACCAGCGCGAACAACGTGGTGTAGGCCAACGCGCCGGCGGTCTCCAGGCATTTGTCGTCGACAAAGCGCTGCCAGACGAACCGCACGAAGGCCCGCACGCGATCGCGATCTCGCCGGTGCAACGCCGCCGGCAGCCAGGAGTGCTCGGTTGGTTTGGACACGTTTGTCATGATATCGGCTTGCATGCCGGAACGCAGATCATGGCCGAATCGCCCAACGTTCGCCATCCGCGAAACCGAAACCGGGCCACATCTGCGAAACTATGCGCTGTCACGCCTCAACGCCCCGGGAGACCATATGAGCCAGGACATTCTGGTGCTCTACTACAGCCGCAACGGATCGACCGCAAAGCTGGCGCGCCTGGTGGCACGCGGGATCGAGGAAG
>NZ_JAQIBU010000042.1 GCF_027858935.1 Oleiagrimonas sp.
CTCGCGGATTTGAGTGGCACCACACGCAAGTCGATCAATGCGATTGAAATGGAGCGGATGATTCCATCGACGCTGCTCGCTCTCAAATTGGCGCGCGCGTTGGACACTTCGGTGGAGCAAATTTTCTATCTCGCAACACCATAAGCGAGATCGCCCCATGGGCAATAACTGGTGTCGCGCAGGCATGGTTTCGGCTGAGCCAGACCGCCCGTCCGCATGGACCGGATATAGGCAACGGATGGTTGGATTGCGCTTCGAATGGCAGCATCTGGCGCTGGAGTCTGCCCTTGCCGGTTGGGCGACGGTCGAGAAAGCTACCAAGTCCGGGTCGAACCGAAGCAGGCATCGCCAGAACACGCAAACTGAAGCGATTGGCGGGTCCCACGACGACGCCATGGAGTCCGACTGCAACTGTTCACAGAACGCCAACTGCCACTGCCCTGCAAGACCCCCCTGCATCACCGGAAAACGATTCCGGGTGACCATGCTGCTATCTTCGCAGATCGTGCCGATGTGAAGTCTGCCCCCAGACGCGCCCTCCCCCGTTCCACTTTTCACCAAAAGACAAAGCATTCCTGATGACCGCTTCCGCTTCGGTAACTGACAGATCCGCTCCGCCCACTCTCCTCAAGACTCCGCAGTACGGGCGGCTGGCAGGGCTGAGCTGGTTGCACTTCCTCAATGACGGCTCTGCCAACTACCTGCCCGGCATTCTTCCCGCCGTACTGCTGGCTCTGCACCAGAGCACCGCACTTGCCGGCACGGTGATGTCCGCGCTGATGATCGGCCAGGCATTCCAGGTGGTCTCCGGCTGGCTGGCCGACCGTATCGGCGGGCGCCTGTTCATCCTCGCCGGCGTATTCGGCTCCAGCCTGGCCGCGGCCATGATCGGGTTTGCCCCGAGCCTGGGATGGCTGATCCCCGCACTGGTGGTATTGGGCTTCAGCAACTCGCTGTTCCACCCTCAGGCTCTGGCGGGAGCACACAAGCTGAGTGGTGATCGACCAGGATTCGGCATGTCGCTATTCCTCATCGGCGGCGAGGTGGGTCGCGGCCTATGGCCGCTCATCGCCAGCGTGGTAGTGGTGCTCTGGGGGCTTCATTACCTTTGGCTTCTCGCGATACCGGGTGTGCTCAGCGTACTGCTGCTGTGGAACCAGCTGCCTTTGCAGAATCCGCGTCACCCGGACGTGAAGCCGATTGCATGGCGACGACATCTCGCCCCGATGTCCTTGCTGGTCGCATTCTCGCTGCTGCGCTCGTTGGCGATTTTCGGGTTGGTCACGTTTCTGCCGATCATCTGGAGCAGTCGCGGACATGACCTTACCCAGGGCGCGGCACTCATCACCGTTTTGCTGGTGGTCGGGATCGTCGGCAACGTCGGCGGCGGGCATCTGGCAGACCGGGTCGGACGCCGTCCCGTGTTGCTCGGTTCCAGCCTGCTCGGCGCCCTGTTGCTGGTGGCCTTCATGTTCAGTGGCGGCCTCGTGCAATGGCTGGTACTGGGGTTGCTGGGCATCGCGCTGTTCGCCAGCCTGCCCTTGGGTATCCTGATCGGCCAGGATATTTTTCCCGAAAACCGCTCACTCGGTTCCGGCATCGCACTGGGCTTTTCCAACGGGCTTGCCGCGGTGGCCCTGTCGGGTCTCGGCCTGGTATCCGCGCTGCACGGACCGGAAACAGTGCTGTGGGTGCTGGTAGGCGCGCTGATCTTTTCGGGCCTGCTGAGCTTGGGATTCCCCAGGCAAGCACACACAGCAGTGGGAGGCCATTGATGCTCGGTACCTCGAGACGCAGCGCGATGTAAGGCGCTGCGGTCTGGCGTGAATCCAACTACTGACGCAATGCAGGCAGCCCGCGGGATGAAGGCCGTCAGGGTGCCCGGAACAAGGAAAGCCCCGTCTGCCTGAGACGAATCTCCAGGTACGCCGATCAGGAGCGCTCCGCTCGATCATCCGCCGTAATGAGAACCGAAACGCAGGCCTGCGCGGTACTTCGGATCGCCGTATCCTGGCGATGCATGCCTGAAATCACGCTGCTGGCAAGCACATCTGGATAGGCGAAGGTCGACCCATTTCGGAGATAGGCCGTACTGGCAGCACATCGCATGCATGAGGTGGATCCGCTCTCGCCGATGGGTTGCACCGTCGAGTTTTCACAAAAACACGAACCCGTCCTCGCGAAACAGCTTCAGGCAGGCATCGACCACCGCAGTGTCGAAACGCGTGCCGCGCCCCTTCTCGATCTCATGCAGTGCCGCATCCAGACTCAGTTGTGGCCGATACGGGCGATGCGACCACATGGCCTCGACGACGTCCGCCACTGCCAGTATTCGTGCACCAAACGTGATCTCGCCGTCGTGCAGGCCCAGGGGATAGCCCGAACCGTCTATCCGTTCATGGTGTTGATGCACCATCTCGGCGATCGGCCATGGGAATTGCACGCCCTTGAGAATCTCATAACCGATCGCAGCGTGACTCTTCACCATGGCGTACTCGATCTCGCTCAGCTTCGTCGGTTTGACCAGGATCTCCGCCGGAATGCCGATCTTGCCGATATCGTGGACGATTGCCGCCAGGTAGATGCCGTGGGCCTCCTCGGCACCCAGCCCCAGTTTTAACGCCAGCACCTTGGCCAGATCGCCAACACGGCGCTGATGCCCGGCGGTGTATGGGTCGCGCATCTCGATGGTCATCGCAATCGCGCGCAACGCCTCCTCCAGCCCGTCGCGCAACACCAGCTCATGATGCCTTTCCATGAGCGCCAACCGGTTGCGATCACTCTTGGTGCGCCACAGTTCGATGCCGAAAGAGGTGTCAGCGCAGGTTTCCTTGAGGTACTCGACCTGGAGGCCACTGAATTCGTTCTTGTCTCGCGCAGCGAGGATCAACGCACCGAACGGCTTTCCCTCCAGGTGCAGCGGAAGGATGATCAGCGAGCGGTAACCGAACTTCGCCGCCTGTTTGCCCAGGTGCGGATTCAGCGTCTCGGCACTGGTGTCGTTGATCACCAGAACTTCATCGTTGCGCACTGCGTTGATCACCGGCTGCAGGCCATTGCCGGCCGTGTTCCAATCGATCTGTTCAGCCACATCGCTGGTGGTCGAATACGACGCCACGGTATGCAGGTACTTGTCACGGTCCGGCCCGGTGAAGCCGATCCAGGCCGCAAGGTAACCACCTTGCTCGACAATGTCGCGACAGACCCGGTCCAGCAGATCTTGTTCGTTCTTGGCGAACAGCAACGACTTGTTGCCGGCGGACAGCACCCGCAGCGAGCGATTCACCCTGAGCAGTTCCGCATTCATCTCATGCAGCTGGATCTCCTGCGCCTGCAGCGCCGCGGCCATGTCGTCGAACGAGCACGCCAGATGGTCGAGCTCGTCATGTCCAGTCAAGCCGATCGTGACGCCGAGATCGCCGGCAGCCAGCCTCTGTGTAGCGATTTCGATGCGCTGGATCTTGCGCAGGAACAATTTCTCGATCCCGAGGTAACCCAGCACCAGCAGCAGGACAAACGCGCACAGGTTGACTGCCAGGTTGGCGATAAACTCGTGATAGACCGGCTGTATCAAACTACTCCGCGGCGCATCGACTACCACGCGCATGATCCCGGAAGCGGTCGTGAAGGCATGCACCACCACGATGCTGTCCGCACCGGCAAACCCGGCACCGCGAAACACGGCATCGCTGACCGCAGCGCTGCGCCGGTAGAACGCGGTATCGGCGATGCTGCGGTCGACCCATTTGCCCAGGTTCGCCGAGCCGGCGACCACGACGCCATGGCTATCGACCAGTAGTAGATGGCCACCCGCCGGCAGATCCATCTTTCTGGTTTCCTCGCGGATCCAGGAGAAGTCCAGCGCCACCAGCACAACCTTCTGCACTTGGCCTTCCGCACCGCGCATGGCGCGTGCCAACACCGCCGTGTATTGGAGCAGCTCGCGCTTGTCGGCGTCGTCGACCACGCTGTGATCGGCTTCGTCGACCACGCTATGATCAGGGTCATGCAGTGCAGCGCGGAAGAACTGGCTGCCGGCGACCGTGGACACCGTAAGCCAGCGGATCGAGTTGCAGGAGACGGTGCCGTCAGGGTCGGCCAGGGCGAACGCTCCGAATTCGGGATCGAAGCCCGATTCAGTGGCAACGCCGGCGGGGCAAGCGACTTGTCCGGGCAAGTCACGATGCCACTGATTCATCACCGTAACGGCCAGCCGCTGGGCCTGGGCCAGATGACGCTGCTGCTCGCTCGCTACCCAGCGAGCGGCCCACCGGAACTCAACCGCCTTGTCGCGCTGGATGTTGTCGAAATTGCGAACCGAATGCGACACCGTCAGGCCGGCCAATAGGCCAAACATCAGGGTCAGAAACAACAGAATCTTGGCGCGCAGGCCAAACCTCGGCATGGCCAGGAAGGCTTTAGTGACCTTGCGCGATTTCGGCATATCCCCCCTGTGTGGACCGGCAACAATGGAAACGATCAGCGATCGCCCACGGCATCCCATCCAGAGGCTGCAGTATCACACCAAGACCCGCTACCGAAATCGTGTCAAAGCCGAATACCGACCCTTGCAGCTACGTTTCGGAACGGTTTGCGTCCGGTTTCATGATGGCGATGAGGGAATCAAGCGTTGGTCCTGCGTGCTGCTTCGCACATCTACCAGATACTAATGCAACGGGTCAAGCACAATCTTGATTCTGGTCAAAATCGCCGTTACCCCGCTGGATTGCGCGCCGACAGTCCGGTTTCGGTGACGGCCACAGGGATGGAACATCAGCGACCCTTCATCTCGGTCCGCCTGGAACCCGCGTGATCGTCCGCGCCCCACCCTGCCCTGGCTGGAAATACGACCCCATGGGCATTGCTCCCTCGACCTGAGCTTGCGCCTCCCTGAGCGGCGGCACGTCAGACGGCCGGGCTGCCACGCGACAGGAACCTCACTCTGCCCGGACACGCCTTACTTCAGCCCACGAGGTGGTGTAGCGCGGACTCATCATGCCGCGCTGCATGGTCCAACGGTGACCCTTGCTGATCCCTGCGTTGCCGAGACCCAGCGCGCCACGGCCCCACTTCCGGTTGACCTGATCCAGGACAGCCATCAGGTGTTCCCGGCGCAGATCCCGTGCCGGCGGCGCGGCATCGAAAAGGGTCCCCTGCAGCATCGTCCTGGGCCGCAGTTCGTCGAGCAGCACGCCGGCCTTGACGTAGCGGAAGCCCTCGCGCCAGATACTGCGCAATACGGCCACCGCCCATGCGATCAGGATCGCGGTGTCATCGGTGGCTTGCGCAAGCCGAATCGAACGCGAAGGGGCGTACTGCGGGTCCTGCGGCCGGAACCGGTTGGTCTCGATCCAGACACCGACCCTGCCCGCCACCGAGCCCTGCCTGCGCAATTTCTCGGCGGCCCGGCTGGCGTGGACATGAATCGGTTCGCGCATTTCGTCCAGCGCATAGATCGGTGCGCCAAATGAGCGTGAGGCAATGATCTGCTGCCTGGCCGGCGGCTGGCTCTCCCAGGTCAGGCACGACACCCCCTGAAGCTCCGCGACCGTGCGTTCCACAACTACATTGAACCGCTCGCGGATACGCCTTGCATTGCATCGGCGAAGGTCCGCGGCCGTGCTGATCCCGGATTGGCGCAGGGACTGGCCGAGCTTGCGTCCGACGCCCCAGACATCCTGCACGGGCACCTGTGCCAGGACCGCATCCAGCGCCGGGCCGGACAATGCGGTCAGGTCACACACGCCCTCCCATCGGGGCTGTTTCTTCGCGCAACGATTGGCCATCTTCGCCAGCGTCCTGGTCTGCCCGAAGCCCACGCACACCGGGAGCCCGGTCCACCGCTCCACCCGCGCACGCATGGCATGCCCGGTATGCGTGGGGTCGATCCGGTAACGGGTGAAGTCGAGGAAGCATTCATCAATGCTGTACTGCTCGACATCCCCGGGCGCCACAAACTGGGCCAGCACCGACATGAAACGTGCCGACATGTCGCCGTAGAGCGTGTAATTGCTCGAAAAGGCGACCACCGGCCAACCTTTTTCCTCCGCTTCATCGCGAAGCTGGAACCAGGGCTGCCCCATCGGCACGCCCAGCGCCTTGGCTTCCGCGCTGCGCGCCACAACGCAACCGTCATTGTTCGACAGCACGACCACAGCAGTGTCCTTGCCCAGGTCCGGACGGAACACGCGCTCGGCACTGCAATAGAAACTGTTGGCATCGACAAGTGCGATGCGGCGCGGCGGGGACATCAGCCACCACGCTTGAAGGTTCGCACGCTGCTGACCACCACACCCCAGATTTCCAGGGTGTCGCCCTCCTCCAGGATGCGTGGCTTGAAATGGGGGTTGTCGGGCAGCAGGGCCAGCTTGCCGTTCACTTTGCCCAGCCGTTTGATGGTGTATTCGTTGTCGATGTTCGCGACGACGATGTCCCCTTCCCGGGGATCGACCGCGCGGTCCACGACCACGCGATCCCCATCGTGGATTCCGGATCCCATCATCGACCAGCCCGTGACGCGCAACACGAACGTGGCCGCCTCATGGCCCTCGACAATGAGCTCCTTGTTGAAGTCGATGGTGTCGTCCAGATAGTCATCGGCGGGGCTGGGAAAGCCCGCCGGGACCTGGTGTGCGAATGCGGGCAGGCTCAGCGTCGAGAGATTGGAAGACATGGGGATCGGCATCCCACCCCGTGTCGGCTCCCGGCAGGCACCCAGGAACGCCACCACCGTGGGCACCTGGCTTTGCGGAATCCGAATCGGCCTAGTGGGCTCGCCAAAGGCGCCGAATCCGGGCTTGCGGCCGGCTCCCGGACGGGGGCCACCATGGTTTGAGGTATTCATGCGCATGAGATCTTGATTGATGTACGAAAATCAAGAATAGCGCGCTCGCGTCTCACGCGTCGAGAGGCCTTGCCCGTCCAGACCCCACCTGGTTTCTGGCCGCCCTCGACGAACCGCGAGACCGAAGCGTTCCGACAGAACCATTGCGCAGTCCATGCAGCCATGCTTTTTGCTCACCCAGCCGATACCAGACCATGCCTGCGCTCATCCGTGCCCACGCAATCATGCGGCATGCTGTCGCACGATTTCGCCATGGGTAAGAGGTGGAGGGATCGTTTTGTGCCCGAACCGATTTCATGAGAAGCACGCAAAATGATGCATAGACAACTGTATTAAATGGATTTATTTGAGTAAACGCATTGCCCATGACGCGCCCGATACGGCCGGAAGCAGCGCCCCTTCCCTGAATGAATGCCTCATCCCGGAGACTTCCTTCTCATGCAATTGACGCTCGTCAAGTACATGCAGGGCAACTCTTCCTACCCTATCAATCACAGGAATTTAACGCTTCTTGATTGGGAGTTCAGTGAGATGAAAATGAGACAGGAGTACCGAAGCACCAAAGCACCCAGCAGACTCATACTATTGCTCGCTACGGCGGCGGGGCTGCTGCTGGCGCCCACTCTGGTACTCGCCGTGCCGTCCTACGCACGGCAGACCCACCAACCCTGCGCGTCCTGTCACGTCGGTGCCTTCGGCCCCGAGCTGACGGCGTTCGGGCGCAACTTCAAGCTCAACGGCTACACCATGGCCCTGGGCAACGACACCAAGATCCCGCTTTCCGCGATGGTCGTCGAGTCCTACGTCCACACCGCCAAGGGACAGGATCCTGCCGATCTGGGCAAGCCCTACAACAGCAACAACAACATCTCGCTTGACCAGGCCTCCGTGTTCGTCGCCGGCCGGCTGAGCAACCACATGGGTATGTTTGCCCAATTCACCTACTCGGAAGTCGGTGGACTGTTCGGCTGGGACAACGTGGACCTGCGCTACGCCAACCGCTTCAGTGCGGGCAAGCATTCCGGTGTCTGGGGCATCACGCTCAACAACAACCCCACGATCACCGACGTGTTCAACAGTGCTCCGGCCTGGTCCTTCCCCTACATGGGATCGGACCTGGCGCCGGGGGCACCGGCGGCACCGATCCTGGTGGATGGTCTGGGCGGTCAGTCGATCGGCGCCACGGCCTACACCCAGATCGATGGCAAGTGGTACCTCGAGGCGGGTGGCTACCGGACGCTTTCGGTGTCCTTCACCCACGCGGTCAACGCGGGCTATGACGGCAAGATTTCAGGCTTCGCCCCGTATGCCCGGCTGGCCTACACCTGGACGGTGCCCAACGGGGACTTCACGCTGGGTGGCTTCCTTCTGGACGTCAAGCGCAGCGGTGTCGGCGTCGACATGAGTGGCAACCCGTTCCCGCTGCCAGGTCCCACGGACAACTACAATGACCTGGGCCTGTCCGGCGACTACATGTACACCAAGGGCAAGAACATCTTCACGGTCAATGGACTGTACGTCCATGAGAGCCAGAAACTGCACAACGCCTTTGCCAATGGTGACGCCTCGAACCTGAGCAACACGCTGGACCAGTTCAACATCAAGGGCAGCTACTGGCTCGACAATACCTACGGTGTCACGCTGAGCCAGTTCTCCAGTAATGGCAGCAAGGACGTGGGCCTGTACGGCAACAATGGATCGCCGAACACGCAGGGTGGCGTGGTCGAGTTCGACTACAACCCGTTCGGTCATTCCGGTTCGTGGCTCGAGCCCTACCTGAACATGCGTATCGGCCTGCAGTACACCTACTACACGAAGTTCAGCGGACTGGTGCACAACATCGATGGCGCAGGACGCAACGCCAGCGACAACAACACCACCTACCTCTACATCTGGCTGGCCATGTAAGCAGACCTTCAACGAGCAGAACCCGGGGCGGCAGGTCAATGGACCCGCCGCCCTTTTTGTTGCCGACCCTGGCGCGCGCGGCACGTTACAGCAACGCGAGCGGTTGGCGACATGCGCGCACGCCCACGCGCTCTGCTCCGGATCAACGGTGCACCTTCACATCAACATCGGGATTCGCGACCCCAGGCAGGGTGTCGACAGATCCGCAGCTCAGTGCTGCATCAGCACCGGGAGGTCGGCATGTGCGAGCAGGTAGCGGGTCGCGCCACCGATCGCACGTTCGCGCATGAGCGATCGGCCATAGGCTCCCATGACCAGCAGGTCGGCACGCATGCGGCGTGTGGCATCGAGCAGGGCCTCGCCGGCACGCGCCACATCCGTGTCCACACGTGTGCTCACGACGGGAACACCAAGACGTCCAAGCGCCTGCTGTGGATCAAACATCGGCAGGCCGTCGTTGTTTTCCACGTGCGTGTAGGCACCATCCAGCAGATGGATTTCGCGCGCGCAACGCAACAGAGGCCGAGCCGCCTGCAGGGCTCGCGTGGCTTCCTGGCTGCCATTCCAGGCAACGACAATGCGCTGGAAGGTTCCATCCGGCACTTCGAGGTCGGTCATGGGGGGCAGCACAAGGCACGGCACGCGACTGCCCAGCAACGCCTCCCCCAGATGTTCGGGAGCGGCATCCGGCGCAACCATGTCACGCTCCAGTACCGCCAGGTCATGCCATGCGCCCAGGGTGCGCAGCACATGCGCGATACCCGCGCGTGCACGCGACCACACCACCGCCTCCGTGACACCGCGTTCACGGGCAAAAAGGCGCAAGCGCGCGCCGTCCTCGGCAGTCTCGCGACGCGAGAGCTGCGAAGCGGGCGTTGGCGTGGAGGCCTCGCTCGCACCCAGTTCGCGCCATGCCGGATCGATACCGCAACCGGTCAGGGCGTACTCCCAGCGCGCCGCCAGTGCCGTCGCCATCTGCGCAGCGCCGCTCCAGGGGTCGGTGGAAGTGACCAGCGCCAACACGTTGCCCATCACCGGCACGGGTCCCGAGTGGCATCGGTGGACAATCGAATCATCCTTTGGTGCAGGTCGCATGCGCGTGATCCCATCGTGAATGGACTATCGGATCGGAGATTGCGACAAGCTTGCGGATGTAGCCTTGATCGATATCAAGCGCAAGGGGATTGACCGGGATTGGCGTGCGCATCAGCCGCAGCCAGTTCATCGAGGCGACTGCAGACCTCGTCCAGCCACAGCTGTTGCCAACGGGCGCGGCGCGGCAGCGGATGCCAGTAGCGCCAGCCGCCCTGTGCACCCGGACGTCCCACCATGCGCTGCGCAGGCAGGACCTCGAGTGCACGCCGTGCAAGTGTTTCGAGCTCCGCGGTCACGCCCCAGGCCACGATGACCGGCGTCTGCGGATGACGCGATAGCGCAGCCCGCAGCCGCGCGGCACGCGCCCCGTGGAAGATCGAGTGATCGGCGCAGCCATGTTCCCGTTCGTAACGACGGACCTGTTGCACAAATCGCCCACTGTCCGGATCGCGCAGATCCGAAAGATTGATCACCCGCACCCGTCGCCAGTCGCGCCGATCCATCAGGGTCATGATGCGGTACTGGGTGGCGTCGGGCACGGTCGCAACCGGCCGGCCGGAGGCCGCATGGGCTGGATTGCACGGACGCGAGCTGCCCGGATTCATCATCACGACAAACGCATCCAGGCCGGTGTATCCACGCGGCCTGCGCTCGATATCCAATGCGCTCCGGCATGCATATGCAGCATGCCGCCCCGGACGCTCGTAGAAGCTGCCGCGGACCGCATAGCGCGTGTCGAGATCGGACCTTGTCGGCATGCCCGTCATGCGCCTCGCACTCAGTGATCGCGGACGCCGTCGATCCAGGTCTCGCGCACCTCGCGCTGGTTGTCCAGGACGGTGAAATCAGCATGATAGCCGGCACTGATCCGACCGTGTGTACGCGAAAGCCCGAGAAAGTCGGCCGGATAGGTCGATGCCATGCGCGCAGCCTCGTCCAGGGTCAGGTCCAGCATCTGCATGCAGTTGCGCACGGCCGTGGCCATGTCCAGCGCGGAGCCTGCGAGTACGCCCTCGGCAGTACGGCAGATACCGTCCTTCGCCGTGATGGTCTCGCCGTTGAGCACGAACGAAGGGTCCTCGGCGCCGACCGGAGGCATGGCATCGGTGACCAGGAACATCTTGCCCACCGCCTTGGCGGCGATGGCCACACGAAGGCTGGCTGGATGCACATGATGGCCATCGACGATAAGACCGCACCAGCTGTTGCGGTCCTCCAGTGCCGCACCGACCACGCCGGGCTCGCGGCTGGTGAACGGACTCATGGCGTTGAACAGATGCGTGAACCCACGGATGCCGTTGTCCAGCGCCGCGTGCATGGCGTCATAATCGGCGGCGGTATGGCCAGCGGCCACCAGCACACCGCGCGTCATCAGCGCCTTCATCGTGGCCGGTTCGACGCGTTCGGGAGCGAGGGTCAGCACCGTGACCCCATGCTTGAGCGAGGCAATCAGGTCCAGCTCCTTGTCACCGGGAGTGCGGAATTTCCCGGCATCATGTACACCCTTGCGCGCAGGCGCCAGGTACGGGCCCTCGATATGGATGCCCAGCACCCCCGGCACGCCCTGCTCGATCGCGGCATCCACGGCATCAATGGCCGCGCGCATCACGTCCACGTCATCACTGATCAGCGTCGGCAGGAACCCGGTCGTGCCCAACCGTCGATGCGCCTCGGCAATCGCCCGGATGCCCTCGACCGTGGGCACGTCGTTGAAAAGCACGCCGCCGCCGCCATTGACCTGGCAATCGATGAAACCGGGCAGCAGGTAGCCGCCCTCGAGATCGTAGCGTTCGGCTTCGCGTACACGCGGATCGGACGGCAACGCCAGGCCGGTGATCCGATCACCCTCGACCAGCACGGCACAGCCGCTCTGCAAGCCCTGGTTGGTAAGGATGCGTCCATTGATGAAAGCGGTGGTCATGTGGGGTGAATCCCGGGAAGTGAATGCAAAGCAGGAGAATGGATCGGCGACACGGGATCGCGCGTCGCAGTCGGACCGGACTCAGACCGTTTCGGTCACCTTGTTCAGGTGTGGCGGAACGTCCGGATCGTGTCCGCGCGCAATTGCGAGTGCGTTGGCGGCCCGATAGAAGCTCTGCACCGCTAGCAGCGGCGCCAGCAGCGGGTCGGCGGCGGGAACGATGGGCAGTGCATCGGCATGCCGATCGCCAGGTGCCGCGGTCCACACGCGCGCACCGCGAAGGCGGAACTCGTTCGCCACGTCCAGGGCACCGCGCTGGGTGCCGTCGTCCTGGGCCAGCAGCAGCACCGGAAATTCCGAGTCGACCAGCGCCATCGGTCCGTGCCTGACCTCGGCGGTGCTGAAGGCTTCCGCATGCAGACCGCAGGTCTCCTTGAACTTCAGCGCCGCTTCCTGCGCCGCACCGTATCCGTAGCCACGCCCCAGCACGAACAGGTTGCGGGCATCGCGCAGGCCCTCAATCAGCGGCGACCAGTCCTGGCGGAAGGCCGAACGCAGAGCGTCGGGCACGCCGGCCATGGCTTCCATCAGGGCGGCATTGGCGCTCCAATGGGCGGTCAGCTGAAGGATCGAGAACAGGGCGCCGAGATAGCTCTTGGTCGCGGCCACGCTGCGTTCCGGTCCGGCACGCAACGGAAGCACGGTATCGGCGGCCTTGGCCAACGGCGAGTCCTCGACGTTGACCAAGGCCACCACATACGCGCCTGATGCCCGTGCGGCCTCGACGCTGCGCAGCAGGTCCGGACTCTGCCCGGACTGGGAAATTGCAAGGAACAGCGTGTTGCGCATCTGCAGTGGCGCGGCATAAACCGACTCAACCGAGGGCGAGGCTGAAGCGGTGACCAGGCCCAGGCGCGTCTCGAACGCATACTTGGCGAAGGTGGCGGCATGATCAGAGCTGCCGCGCGCACAAGTGACAATGAAGGCAGGCGGACGTGCACGCAGTCGGTCGACCAGCGCGCGAACCGGGGCCTCGTTCCCGGCCAGCTGACGTTCGACCACCTCGGCCGCCTCGGCCGCCTCGGCATGCATCAGGGTCTGGTGCGACATGGACGTTGATGTATTCACGTGGACATTTTCCTGGCGGCGCAAAATACCGCGGTTCAAGTCTCGTCCTGCAGCTCGGCGACGAAATCGTAGGCATCGCCCCGGTACCAGGAGCGGGTGAACTCGACCAGGCGTCCGTCGGCGATGAAGGTGCGCCGTTCCAGAGCCAGACCGGCACTGCCAACGGGCACCCCGAGCAAGCGGGCCTGTTCGGCGTTGAAGTTGACCGCGCGCAAGCGCTGCAGGGCACGCACCGGGTGGCAACTGAGCGATTCAAGCACCTCGTAAAGCGAGTCCTCGATCATGGCCGGGTCGGCGATGATGTCCTGCGGCACCGCGGTCCTCTCCACGGCCAGCGGCTCGTCCGAGCCGTAGCGAAGGCGGTACAGCCGCACCACCAGCGCCCCCGGCGAGAGATTCAGTGCCATGGCCTCTTCCGGTGTCACCTCGCCGATCTCGCGCTCCATGAATTCAGATCGTGGGTTCAGGCCCCGCGCGCGGAGGTCGCCGGTGAAACTGGTCAGCTTTGACAGCGGCTTGACGATGCGCTCGGAAACGAAGGTACCCGCGCCGTGGCGCTGGGTCAGCACGCCGTCCTCGACCAAGCCGACCAGGGCCTTGCGAACTGTCACTCTGGATACTTCCAGCTGATGCGCCAGCTCGCGTTCACTGGGTAGGGCGTGGCCGTGTCCGATCAGGCCCTTCTCGACGCTTTCGCGGATGGCGCGGCGCAGGCGCATGTAGGCCGGGGCATGAATGTCCCCGGCTTGCTGCCGATAGGCATCGAGTAAGGCTCTATCCATTCAGCTAAAATACCAGTGCAATACCAATCAAGCAAGGTTTGTCCGTTCAAATCGTTAAATTTCCCTGACCTTGCCAGAAAGTGGTGTTGCAGTGGTATCCTACGCATCCGATCCAGTCCTTGAGGTATCGCATCCGTGACTACCCATGCAAAACCTGTCGAGGCGTTTGACCTGGTGATCTTCGGAGGTACCGGAGACCTGGCCATGCGCAAGTTGCTTCCGGCCCTGTTCCGGCGTTTCGTCGACGGGCAGATCACGGACGACAGCCGCATCATCGGCGTGGCCCGTGAAGACCAGACCTATGCCAACTATCGCGAGCGCGTGGCCGAAGCCCTGGACAAGGCGATCCACGACAAGGAGTGCCTGGACAAATCCAGGGATGCCTTCCTGGCCCTGGTGGGCTATCGCCCGCTGGACGCCACCAAGGATGACGGCTGGAACGATCTGGAAACGCTGCTCGGCGGCAATGACGAACGGGTGCGCATGTTCTACCTGTCGACCAGCCCGAAGATCTTCGTCGACATCTGCCAGCGCCTGCGCCAGCACAACCTCAACGGCGGCAATTCGCGCGTGGTGATCGAAAAGCCGATCGGGCACGACCTGGCCAGCGCCAAGTCCATCAATGACGCGGTGGGCGATGTGTTCGACGAGAGCCAGATCTTCCGTATCGACCATTATCTGGGCAAGGAGACCGTACAGAACCTGTTGGCGCTGCGCTTTGCCAATGCTCTGTTCGAACCATTGTGGAACGCGGCCCACATCGACCACGTGCAGATCACGGTGGGCGAGACCGTGGGCGTTGAACAGCGCGGGCCCTACTACGACAACGCCGGTGCACTGAGGGACATGGTGCAGAACCACCTGCTGCAGTTGCTGTGCATGGTGGCCATGGAGCCGCCCGCGTCGCTGGAGTCGGACGCGGTGCGCGACGAGAAACTGAAAGTGCTGCACACGCTCAAACCGATCAACGCGGACAACGCCAGCCAGATGACCGTGCGTGGCCAGTATCGCGCCGGAGCGGCCAACGGCGGCTCCGCGCCAAGCTACCAGGAGGACCTGGGCGGCAAGGAAAGCACGACCGAGACCTTCGTGGCACTCAAGGCGGAAGTCTGCAACTGGCGCTGGGCCGGCGTGCCCTTCTACCTGCGCACAGGCAAACGACTGCCGCAGCGGGTGTCGGAAATCATCATCCACTTCCGCGACATTCCCTACTCGATCTTCTCGGCGGGAAGCGGCACGATCAATGCCAACAAGCTGGTGCTCCGCCTGCAACCGGACGAAGGCGTGAAGCTTTGGCTGATGGCCAAGTATCCGGGGCCGGGAGGACTGCGCCTGCAGTCGGTGCCGCTGGACATGAGCTTCGCCGAAGCCTTCGGCGTGCAGCAGCCCGATGCCTACGAACGCCTGCTGCTGGACGTGGTGCGCGGCAACCTGACCCTGTTCATGCGTCGCGATGAAGTGGAGGCCGCTTGGCGCTGGATCGATCCGATCCTGGCCGCATGGGAATCGGGCAACGACACGCCAAAGTCCTATTCGGCAGGCACCTGGGGGCCCAGCGCCTCGGTCGCTCTGATCGAACGCGACGGACGCACCTGGCATGACGGCGACGAATAGCACCACGCACGATATCCAACAGCAGGCTGATCGCAGAGCCACTTTCCACGCGCACGCAGCCGAGGAGAAATACCATGCACTGGAACTTCGGTGACAACCCGGAAAACCTCGCCACCGAACTGGCCCATGCTGTAGCCAACGATTTGCGCGCGGCCCTGCGGTCACGCGACGCGGCCACACTGGCATTGTCCGGAGGCAACACCCCCAAGCAGTTCATGCAATGCCTTTCCCTGCAGAAGCTGGACTGGGACAAGGTCACCGTGACCCTGGTTGACGAACGCTGGGTCCCGCCGGACCATCCAAGGGCCAACGCGGGGCTGCTGCGCAAGCACCTGCTCCGCGAAGAGGCCGCACATGCTCACTTCGTGCCGCTGTATGTCGAAGCGCCGACCCCCGAAGACGGCTTGGCGCAGGTTCGCGCACGCATCGATACCCTGGCGCTGCCACTGGACGTGGTCGTGCTGGGCATGGGCGATGACGGACACACCGCATCGTTCTTCCCGGGCGGCGACCAGTTGCGAAACGCCCTGGACCCGAAAACCCCTGAACGCGTGGTTTCCATGCGCGCACCCCATGCCGGCGAGCCACGCATCACACTGACCCTGCCGCTGCTGGTGGGCGCACGTGCGCGCTATCTCCTGCTCACCGGCGACAGCAAGCGCAACGTGCTGCTCGATGCCATGAAGGGTGGGGATTATCCGATCAGCGCCGTACTTGAGGCTGCACCGGAACTTCAGACCTACTGGTGTCCGTGAGCGCAGATGCGCAACGATCACACGATACGCAAACCCCGCGCATGCATGGCGCATGGATCGTGGGGGATCACTGCAGAGACACGTCATGAGCATGCATCCCGTCATCGAAGAAGTCACTCAACGCATCACCGAGCGCAGCCATCCGCGGCGCAAGGTCTACCTTGAGCGCATCGCCGCAGCACGTGACAACGGACCCAAGCGCCGCCACCTGTCCTGCGGCAACCTGGCGCACGGCTTTGCCGCCTGCGGCGCGCAGGACAAGGACGCCCTGCGTGGGGCCGCAACGCCAAACCTGGGTATCGTGACTGCCTACAATGACATGCTTTCGGCGCATCAGCCGTATGAGCGCTATCCCGAGCTGATCCGCGGTTTCGCCCGCGAGGCCGGCGTCACCGCGCAGGTGGCCGGCGGCGTACCGGCGATGTGCGACGGCGTCACCCAGGGCCAGGCCGGCATGGAGCTGAGCCTGTTCTCGCGCGATGTGATCGCGCTGTCGGCCGCGGTGGCGCTCTCGCACGACATGTTCGACGCTGCGATGTTCCTGGGCATCTGCGACAAGATCGTGCCCGGCCTGATGATCGCCGCGCTGAGCTTCGGCCACCTGCCGGCGGTGTTCGTGCCGTCCGGACCGATGCCCAGCGGCCTGCCCAACGAGGAAAAATCCAGGGTCCGCCAGCAGTTCGCCGAGGGCAAGGCCACGCGCGACGAACTGCTCGAGGCCGAGGCGCAGTCCTACCATTCGCCGGGCACCTGCACCTTCTATGGCACCGCCAACTCCAACCAGATGCTGATGGAGATCATGGGCATGCACCTGCCCGGCTCCAGCTTCGTCAATCCGGACACCCCGCTGCGCGACGCACTGACCGCCGCAGCGGTGCAGCGTGCGGCAAAGATCACCGCACTGGACAACAACCCCGACTACACGCCCGTGGGCCATGTGATCGACGAGCGCACCATCGTCAACGGCGTGGTCGGCCTGAACTCCACGGGCGGTTCCACCAACCACCTGCTGCACCTGGTGGCCATCGCCGCCGCCGCCGGCATCACCCTGGAGCTGGAGGATTTCGACGCCATCTCGCGCGTGACCCCGCTACTGACCCGGGTGTACCCGAACGGCTACGCCGACATCAACCACTTCCACAGCGCAGGCGGCATGCCGTTCCTGATCGGCACCCTGCTCGATGCAGGGCTGCTGCACGGCGACGTGCGCACCGTCTGGGGCCAGGGCCTGGACGCCTACCGCAAGACACCGGTGCTCGAGGACGGCAAGCTGGCCTGGACGGACCCTGGCGAGAGCGGCAACCGCAACATCCTGCGTCCAGCCAGCGAGCCGTTCCAGGCCGAGGGTGGCCTGCGCGTGCTCAACGGCAATCTCGGCCGCGCAGCGATCAAGGTGTCTTCGGTCCCCGAAGATCGCCACGTGGTCGAGGCGCCGGCGGTGATCTTCCATGACCAGGACGAGGTGCGCGGCGCCTTCGAGCGTGGCGAACTGGATCGCGACATGGTCGCCGTGGTGCGTTTCCAGGGGCCGCGCGCGATCGGCATGCCGGAACTGCACAAGCTGACCCCGACCCTTGGCGTGCTGCAGGCACGCGGTTATCGCGTGGCGTTGGTCACGGATGGCCGCATGTCCGGGGCCTCAGGCAAGATTCCGGCCGCGATCCACGTCACCCCCGAAGCCGTCGACGGCGGCCCGCTGGGCAAGCTGCGTGAGGGCGACATGGTGCGCCTGGACGCCGACGCCGGCACCCTGGATGCACTGGTCGAGGCTGATGAGTGGGATGCCCGCGAACCGGTCAAGGCCGATCTTGCACCGCATCACCATGGCCTCGGTCGCGAGTTGTTCGCGCTGATGCGCAACGCCGTGGGTGGAGCAGATGCCGGGGCCGGCGTGTTCGCCACCCTGGACAGCCACCACGCCGCCGATGCCTGAAACCGACACAACGCCACTACGCTTGATCCTCCCCACGGAACCTAACCCATGAGCCGCATCGAAGACCAACAGTCCCGCATCAAAGCCACCCTGGAACTCGCCCCCGTGGTCCCCGTGGTGGTCATCGACCATGTCGAGCACGCGCTGCCCCTGGCCCGCGCACTGGTGGCTGGCGGGACCCCTGCGATTGAGGTCACGCTGCGCACACCGGCTGCCCTGGACGCCATCCGCGCCATTGCGGAAAACGTCGAGGGCGCCTGCGTCGGCGCCGGAACCGTAGTCACGCCCAAGGATCTCGAGGCCGCCCAGGCTGCAGGTGCGCGCTTTGCAGTCTCGCCAGGCAGCACCACGGCCTTGCTGGACGCAGCGGACGACAGCGACCTGCCGCTGCTGCCCGGAGCCGCCACCGCCAGCGAGGCCATGACCCTGCTCGCGCGCGGTTACCGACTGCTCAAGTGCTTCCCCGCCGAGGCCTCGGGAGGCGTGGCGCTGCTACGCTCCCTTTCCGGCCCGCTGCCGCAGTTGCGTTTCTGCCCCACGGGCGGGATCACGCCGGACAATGCCGCAACCTACCTGGCCCTTGGCAACGTGATCTGCGTGGGCGGGTCCTGGCTGACACCGCGCAAGCTTCAGGACGCCGGCGACTGGGCAGCCATCGAGGCGTTGGCCCGCAAGGCGGCCGCTCTGCACACCTGACAGGCCTGCTTTTCGTGTTTTCGATCGTGCCCCGCTAGAATGCGGAGCGCATATGCATGGCCCCGTAGTTCAGCTGGATAGAACAGCCGCCTCCTAAGCGGCAGGTCGCAGGTTCGAATCCTGCCGGGGTCACCATGTCGGGTCGGCGGCCCAAGGGCCCGTGTCAGCGCTTCTGGTAGAATGTCCGTTTTGCGCGGAGACACCGCGCCTTGACCGACACAGGAGCGCTCATGTCGCACGATATCCTCAAGGCTCTCGGCCTTTCCGACGTCAACCCCGGCACCTACCTGGGCAACGGCGAATGGTCCACGGACACCAGTGCAAACCTCATCGAGGTGACCAACCCCGCTTCCGGCGAGGTCATTGCCAGGGTCCACGGCACCAGCGACGCCGACTACGAGACCATCGTCAAGCGTGCCCGCGAGTCCTTCCAGACCTGGCGCACCACCCCGGCGCCGCAGCGCGGCGAAGCCGTGCGCCTGTGCGGCGAGGCGCTGCGCAAGCACAAGGACGCGCTGGGTTCGCTGGTCAGCCTGGAGAACGGCAAGATCAAGCCCGAGGGCGACGGCGAAGTGCAGGAGATGATCGACATCGCCGACTTCGCCGTGGGCCAGAGCCGCATGATGTACGGCCTGACCATGCATTCGGAGCGCCCCGGCCACCGCATGTACGAGCAGTGGCACCCGCTGGGCGTGGTCGGCATCATCTCGGCCTTCAACTTCCCGGTCGCGGTGTGGGCCTGGAACGCCATGCTGGCCGCCGCCTGCGGCGACATCTGCATCTGGAAGCCCTCGCCGAAGACCCCGCTGACTGCCATCGCCACGATGAAAATCTGCAACGAGGCGCTCAAGGCCGGCGGCTTCCCGGAAATCTTCTACCTGATCAATGACGCCAGCAACCAGCTGGCGCAGACCTTCGTCGACGACAAGCGCGTGGACCTGATCAGCTTCACCGGTTCGTGCGCGGTCGGCCGCAAGGTCGGCGTGCGCGTGGCCGAGCGCATGGGCCGCTCGCTGCTGGAGCTGGGCGGCAACAACGCCATGATCGTGGACGAAACCGCGGACCTGAAGCTGGCCATCCCGGCCATCGCCTTCGGCGCCGTCGGCACCGCCGGTCAGCGCTGCACCTCCACGCGCCGCCTGATCGTGCACGAGTCCATCGCCGCCGAGGTCACCGAGAAGCTGGTCGCCGCCTACAAGCAGGTCGAGGGCAAGATCGGCGATCCCACCGATCCGGCCACCCTGATGGGTCCGCTGATCGACCAGGCCTCGGTCGAGCGCTTCACGAAGGCACTGGAGGCCGCCAAGGCCGCCGGCGGCAGCGTCGCCTCGGGCGGCAAGGTGCTCGATCGCAAGGGCAACTTCGTGACGCCGGCCCTGGTCACCGGCCTGCCCGGCGACGCCGAGATCGTGCGTACCGAGACCTTCGCCCCGATCCTGTACGTGATCCCCTACAGCGATCTGGACGACGCCATCGCACTGCAGAACAGCGTGCCGCAGGGCCTTTCCAGCGCGTTCTTCACGTTGAACATGCGCAACGCCGAGAAGTTCCTGTCCGCGACCGGATCGGACTGCGGCATCGCCAACGTCAACATCGGCACCTCCGGCGCCGAGATCGGCGGTGCGTTCGGTGGCGAGAAGGAAACCGGCGGCGGTCGTGAATCGGGCTCGGACGCCTGGCGCGCCTACATGCGCCGGCAGACCAACACCATCAACTGGTCATCGGAACTGCCGCTGGCGCAGGGCATCAAGTTCGAGATCTGACCAGACGCGACCGATCCAAACGCCAGGAGCCGGGCCCACGCCCGGCTCTTTTGAGGGACAAGTCGAGGATCGCGTTCATGCGCCCTCCCGGCCAGCTCAGCTTCCGGCCTCTGCGACATCGAACACTCGCCGCAGATAGGCCACGTAGCCGACGTCCCTGCACATGGTCTTGCCCGGCGAGTCGGTCAGCTTGGCCACCGGCTGGCCGTTGCACCCGACCATCTTGATCACGATGTTGAGCGGCTTCGGCCCCAGGTCGTTGGTCAGGTTGGTGCCCACGCCGAACGCCAGCTTGCAGCGGCCGTGGAAGTGCTCGTACAGGCGCAGCACCTTGGGAATGTCCAGGCTGTCGCTGAACACCAGCACCTTGTTACTCGAATCCACGCGGTTGCTGCGGTAGTGTTCCAGAAGGCGATCGCCCCAGACAAACGGATCGCCCGAATCGTGGCGGGCGCCATCGAACAGCTTGCAGAAATACATGTCGAAGTCGTTCAGGAAGGCATCCATGCCGTAGGTATCCGACAGCGCGATACCCAGGTCGCCGCGGTACTCCTGTGCCCAGGTCTCCAGCGCGAACACCTGCGAGTCGCGAAGTCGTGGCCCCAGCGCCTGGCAGGCCTGCAGGAACTCGTGGGCCATGGTGCCCAGCGGGGTCATCCCCTGGCGCATGGCAAACCACACGTTGCTGGTACCGGCCAGTTGGTCGCCCAGTCCCCGAAGCAGCGTCTGCAGCACCTCCTCCTGCCAGTCGCGCGAGAAGCGACGACGAGTGCCGTAGTCGGCGATACGGCATCCGGCATGGCGCGAATCCGCGCGCAGGAGGTCAATCTTGTCGCGCAGGCGGCGGCGCCCATCCTCATGGTCGACGTCCACGGCGTTGCGGCGGAAGTACACTTCGTTGACGATCGCCAGCAGCGGAATCTCGAACAGGATCGTGTGCAGCCACGGCCCACGGATGGTGATGTCTAGGCTACCCGGTTCCTCGCCTGCGCCGATCTGCACGTACTTGGGATTGAGGTGGAACAGGCCGAGGAAATCGATGAAATCCGAGGAAAGGAAACGCAACGTACGCAGGTAGTCCAGTTCCTCGTCGCGGAACCGCAGCGAGTACAGCTGGGCCAGTTCCTCGCGGACCTCCTCGATGCACGGCGCGAGATCCACCCCCTCGGTACGGCAGTGGAAGCGGTACTCCACCTGCGCGCCGGGGAAGTGATGCAACACCACCTGCATCATGGAGAACTTGTACAGGTCCGTGTCGAGCAATGACAGAACAATCATGCCTTCGCATCTGTGCGTGGGTCGTCAACCGTTGATGATACGCCGGCCGGCCGGCGCGACGCGTTTACAATGACGATTGATCCACCGGAAACACCCGATCATGAACTTCGCCTTCGATTTTTCAGGTTACCGCGTTCTGGTCGAGGGCGCGGCCGGGGCTCTGGGCGGCATCGACGTGTTGGTCAACAATGCCTCCGGCTACGGTTACGACGCCCGCGACGACGACAGTTGGCTGGCCGAGTTCAACGCTGACCTGATGGCCACCGTGCGCGCTTCGCGCATGGCCCTGCCGTACCTGGAGCGCTCTTCGCACCCCAGCATCCTGCACATTACCTCGATCGCCGCACTGCATCCGCGCGCCAGCGGCGCAGCGTATGCCGCGCTGAAGGCCGCGCTGACCCACTCCACCGGTTCACAGGCGCTGACGCTCGCGCCCATGCGGATCCGCGTAAACGCCATCGCGCCAGGATCGATCAAATTCCCCGGCGGTATCTGGGATCGCACGCGCAGGGAGGATCCGCAGCAGGCGCACATCGTGCGCCGAAACGTGCTGCCGCTCGCTTGAACCACGAAAGGTTCCCCGGATGCGCTGCGCTTATCCGGGCTGCGCGATCGGAGGTGTTTACAATGAACCATCCTTCTTCCGGAGATCCACGCATGAAAACACCGTTCGACTTTTCCGGTTATCGCGTACTGGTTGCCGGCGGCAGCAAGGGCATCGGTCGCGCCATCGCGCTGGGCTTTGCCCAGGCGGGCGCATCCGTGTCGGCCTGCGCCCGCGGTGCACAAGCCCTGGCAGCGCTGGACAGCGAGCTCGAAGCGTTTGGCGGCAGCACGCACACGCATGCCTGCGACCTGTCCAAGCCCGAGGCCATTGCCGAATGGATCAGCACGGCGGCCGAAGCCCTTGGCGGCATCGACGTGCTGGTCAACAACGCCAGCGGCTACGGCTTCGACGGCGATGACGATGCCAGCTGGATCGCCGACTTCGAGGTCGACCTGATGGCCGCAGTGCGCGCCTCGCGTCTGGCATTGCCCCATCTGGAGCAATCGGACCACGCCAGCATCGTGCACACCAGCTCGATCGCGGCCCTGCACCCGCGAGTCAGCGGCGCACCCTATGCCGCGCTGAAGGCCGCACTGAGTTCGTTCACCGGTTCGCAGGCCCTGCAGCTGGCCGACCGAAGGATTCGCGTCAACGCCGTCGCACCTGGCTCGATCGAGTTCCCGGACGGACTCTGGGACCAGGTCCGCAAGGACCAGCCCCAACGCTACGAGAGCATCCGTGACAGCATCCCGTTCGGCCATCTGGGGGCACCGGAGGACGTGGCGCGAGTGGTCCTGTTCCTGGCTTCACCGATGGCCGCATGGATCACCGGGCAGACGCTGTGCGTGGACGGCGGACAGTCGCTCAATGGTTGATGCAGCGCCTGCGCAGTCGAAGCGCCGGGCGCAACCGGCTAAGCTCTGTGCATTGATTACCGGCCCGGGTCCTACCGCTCATGTATGAATGGCTTCGTCCCCTGCTGTTCGCCCTGCCGCCCGAGACCGCGCACGGCGTGATCATGTACGGCCTGGGCGTGGCCCAGCGCAGTCATTTCGCGCATCTTGTCGCGCCGCCGCCGCAAAACCTTCCCGTGCGTGCCTTCGGCCTCGAATTCCCCAACCCGGTCGGCCTTGCCGCAGGCCTGGACAAGAACGCCGATCACCTTGATGCACTGGCTGCGCTGGGATTCGGCTTCATCGAAGTTGGTACCGTCACGCCTCGTCCGCAGCCCGGCAACCCGAAACCGCGGATGTTCCGCCTGCCTGAACACGAGGCGCTGATCAATCGCCTGGGATTCAACAACAAGGGCATCGATGCGCTCGTGCGCAACGTCGAGAAAGCCGACTACCGCGGCGTGCTCGGCATCAACATCGGCAAGAATCGGGACACCCCGAACGAGCAAGCCTTCACCGACTACGTGCAATGCCTGCGCCGTGCGTACATTCTTGCGTCCTACATCACGGTCAACATCTCCTCACCCAATACCACGGGACTGCGCGACTTGCAGCTGGAGGAACCGCTCAGGCGCTTCATCAACGAGCTGCGCGAGGAACAGGAGCGTCTGGGCAGCCGACATGGCGAACGCAAGCCGATGCTGCTGAAGATCGCCCCGGACCTGGACGACGCCGGCATGGATGCCATGGCCGAAGTGCTCAGCGCCAGCGGTATCGACGGCCTGGTCTGCACCAATACCACCATCGATCGAAGCGCTGTCGCGGGTGATCCGCACGCTGCGGAAGAAGGCGGACTATCCGGACGTCCGCTGCTGGAACGTGCCAATCAGGTGCTGACGGGCATGCGCGCACGCGTGGGCCGGTCCATCCCGATCATCGGCGTCGGCGGCATCCTCGAAGGCGACGATGCAGTGTCCAAGATTCGGGCGGGTGCATCGCTGGTGCAAATCTACTCCGGGCTGATCTATCGCGGCCCACGTCTGCTCGGCGAATGTGTCGAGGAAATTCGTCGCCAACAGATGGATCCCGATTCTTGAGATCACGCCGTATCCGCCCCTGCAGCAGAACACACGCATGAATCAGCCCACCGACATGGGCGGCTACACCGTCGCCGAACAGGCCTCGCTCGCACGCCGCAATACCTTGCGCGTGGACGCCCGCGCCCGCTGGCTGGTCGAGCTCACCGACGCAAGCAAGCTGCCCGCCATCCTGGCCCTGCCCGCCATTCGCCAGGACCCCCTGCTGGTGCTGGGCGAAGGCAGCAACGTGCTGTTCGCCGGGGACTACGACGGCACGGTGCTGACCATGGCCACGCGCGGCGTGCTGGTCGAATCGGAGGATGATGCGGCGCACATCGCGGTCGCCGCGGGCGAGCGCTGGGACGACTTCGTGCGCTGGTCGCTGGGACAGGGCTTTGCCGGTCTGGAGAACCTGATCCTGATTCCCGGCACCGTGGGCGCCGCCCCCATCCAGAACATCGGCGCGTATGGCACGGAAGTGTCGGAGTTCATCGAGGCCGTGGAAGCCTGGGACACCCACACGCAGGAGGTCGTGTCGCTGAACCGGGAGGACTGCGCCTTCGGCTACCGCGACTCGATGTTCAAGCGTGAGCCTTCGCGCCACATCATCACCGCGGTCCGTTTCGCCCTGCCACGCAAGCGGCCACTGCAACTGCAGTATGCCGGCATCGGCGAGGAGCTCAAGCGGATGGGCATCACCACGCCCACCCCCTATCACGTGGCCGAGGCCGTGCTGCACCTGCGCACGCGCAAACTGCCCGATCCGGCGGTGATCGGCAATGCCGGCAGCTTCTTCAAGAA
>NZ_JAQIBU010000320.1 GCF_027858935.1 Oleiagrimonas sp.
ATGAGCGGTTACCAGCTGGCCGTGGCCATGGACATCTTCCGGGGCCGATTCCGCAAGAGCCTTGCGCATCCATCGGCCCTTACGCCCAACAAGCCGCTGGTCTACCGCTTCGCCTTGCCTGCGGCCGACCACGTGTTCCTTCCGGGGCACCGCATCATGGTGCAGATCCAGTCCAGCTGGTTTCCGCTGTACGACCGCAATCCGCAGACCTTCGTCAAGAATATCTTCAAGGCCAAGCCTTCGGACTACGTCAAAGCCGTACAGCGCATTTACCATACGCCGGCGCACGCCACGTATATCGGCTTGCCCATCGCAAAGACCCGGTAACTGTCCATGGGGGGCGTGTTTGAACCTGGTCCGGCAATCGGGCCAGGTTCATTCGTTCTACCGGGGCAGGATCGGTCCCCGTGATTGCAATCGACACGCAGCATGAAATCCTCTTGAGCACGGATTTGATGCTCCCGACAGCGTCGATGACCGATGCCGCGCTCGCGCTTGATGGCGCGGCTGAATCGGATGTGTTTCGTCCTGGCCAATCATTGCGAAGGATGTCCCTTGATCAGGAATCAGCGGAGAAGTAACTCCGTATCCCCTTGCCACACTCGCCATAACGCCTGCAGGTGCTCCGGGACCACGACCATGGCCTGGACGCGAGAGCCGGTGCCTTGCCCTGACACCATGCGTGACTTCGCGCGTGACTTCGATGCCGTGAACCTGCAGATTCGGGTTTCGTCGGGCCAGATTGACCATCAATCAATGGGTGCCACACGCGGTGTTGGATCAGCGCAAGTGCATGGATGTCTTTCTTCCACGGGTGATTGTAGGGCTTCCTTCGTTCGCCCAACCTGCGTGGTGGCGGCATGCTTCCATAGTCCATTGAATACATGAAAAAAAACGGGCTGCACGAAGCAGCCCGTTTATCGATTTCCTGTGCCTTGGAGCGAGTCGTTACTTGAGCTTCGCCGCCTTGCGCAGCTCCTCCGCACGGTCCGTCTTCTCCCACGGGAACGCCTCGAACGGTCCCACCTTGTGCTTGACCTTGCGGCCTTTATCCAGGGTTTCGTAGTGGTAGCTGGCCTTGGCCACCGGCTTGCGGCCGAAGTGCCCGTTGCTGGCGGTACGCTGATACATGGGATGGATCAGGTCGAGCATCTTGAGAATGCCGAAAGGCCGCAGGTCGAAATGGTCCTCGATGATGGCCTCGATCTTTTCGTCGTCAATCTTGCCGGTACCGAAGGTGGTGACCGAGATGGAGGTCGGGCGGGCCACGCCGATGGCGTAGCTGACCTGCACCTCGCACTTGTCGGCGATGCCGGCGGCGACGATGTTCTTGGCCACGTAGCGCGCGGCGTAGGCAGCCGAGCGGTCGACCTTGGACGGATCCTTGCCGGAGAACGCGCCGCCACCGTGGCGGGCCATGCCACCGTAGGTGTCGACGATGATCTTGCGGCCGGTCAGGCCGCAGTCGCCCACTGGACCGCCGATGATGAACTGGCCGGTCGGGTTGATGTGGATCTTGGACTTGGGCAGCGCTTCCAGCCAGGCTTTCGGCAGCACCGGCTTGAGGATGTGCTCGTGCACGCCCTCGAGGATGTCCTTGTGCTTGATGCCCGGATCATGCTGCGTGGACAGCACCACGGCGTCGATGCCGGCGATTTTTCCGTCGTCGTAGCGCAGGGTGACCTGACTCTTGGCGTCCGGGCGCAGCCACGCAAGCGGGCTGTTCTTCTGCTTGCGGATCCTTGCCTGCTGCTCGACCAGGCGATGCGCGTAGTAGATCGGCGCGGGCATCAGCTCGCGGGTCTCGTTGCAGGCATAGCCGAACATCAGGCCCTGGTCACCAGCGCCCTGCTCCTCGGGTTTCTTGCGATCCACGCCGCGGTTGATGTCCGGCGACTGCTTGCCGATCAGGTTCATCACGCCGCAGGTGGCGCCGTCAAAACCGACATCGGAGGAGTTGTAGCCGATGTCCACGATGACCCTGCGGGTCAGATCCTCGATATCGACCCAGGCGTTGGTGGTGATTTCGCCGGAGACAATGGCCACGCCGGTCTTGACCATGGTCTCGCAGGCCACGCGGGCGCGCGGGTCCTGGGCCAGGATGGCATCCAGTACGGCATCGGAGATCTGGTCGGCAATCTTGTCCGGATGGCCTTCGGAGACCGATTCGGAGGTGAAAAGGTAGCTGCTCATCGAGGACTATATCCTTCCTTGCGGATAGAAAGATGAAAGAAGTTGGCCATGATACACCGGGCCTTCCGGCTTTGCATCTGCCGGTCGAGCGAGCGCAGAGCCGTAGCCCGGATAAGCGCAGCTCATCCGGGGGGGAGGTGTCGATCGCCGCACGAACACAGAGTCGTAGCCCGGATAAGCGAAGCGCATCCGGGGGGAGGTGTCGATCGCCGCACGAGCACAGAGTCGTAGCCCGGATAAGCGAAGCGCATCCGGGGGGAGGTGACCATCGCCGCACGAGCACAGAGCCGTAGCCCGGATAAGCGCAGCGCATCCGGGGGGAGGTGACCATCGCCGCACGAGCACAGAGTCGTAGCCCGGATAAGCGCAGCGCATCCGGGAGTGGTGTCGATCGCCGCACGAGCGCAGAGCCGTAGCCCGGATAAGCGCAGCGCATCCGGGGGATGTGTCGATCGCCGCACGAGTGCAGAGCCGTAGCCCGGATAAGCGCAGCGCATCCGCGAGTGGTGACCATCGCCGCACGGGCGCAGGTGTGCAGTGCACACCTTCAGTCATTGCCAAAGTACTTTTTCAGGCGCTGGGGCCAGTCAGGGGCGTTGATGCGCTGGAGCAATGAGGTATCCAGCTGCTCGCGCAACGGACTGCCATTGGGCAGGGCGAAGGCGTAGTCCTGGCGTTCCAGGCGCAACGGCAGCACGCGCAGGCCGCTGTAGTTGCGGTGGATCTGCCAGCGCAGCAGCGGGGCGTCGTAGACTACGGCGTCTGCCTTGCCATCGGCCAGCATGCTCAACGCCTCGTGCAGCGAATCGGCATGCACGTAGTTGTCGTGGTTGCGTTCGAGCCAGTTGCCGCTGGTGCTGCCGGCGATGCTGACCACGCGCACGTGGCCCAGATCGTCAGCGGTGGTGATGCGGTTGCTGAGCTGGCCCACGGTCAGCGCGCTGGTGATGGAGGCCGTGAAGAACGACACCACGATCAGCGCCGCCAGCATCCACACCATGCCCAGGATGCGACCGGGCACGCTGCGTGGGGCGAGGTCGCCGTAGCCGACCGTGGTCATCGTGACCATGGCCCACCAGAAGCCGGAAAAGATGCCCTCGGTCTTGCTGCCGCCGAACTGCTCCGGATTGCGTTTGCGTTCCAGCGCCCACACCAGCAGGCCCACCACCAGCAGCAGCAGGACCAGCGTGCCGATGACGCTGAGGAATGCCGGCGAGATCAGCGCCTGCGCCACGGCCAGCCAGCCGGAGCCACCTTCGTTGCGCACCGCCACGCCCAGGCCTGAGCTGGTGATCGGGTGCGCGAAGTCCATGCGTTTCTCGCGCTCGGCGGTGGCGGTGATGGCACCCAGGGCCACGTCCACCTTGCCGTGCTGTACGGCGTTGAGCAGATTGTCGAGGTCGTAGGCCTTGTAGGTGTAGTGCCATCCATGATCGGCGGCGGCTTCCTGCCACAGGTCGATGGACAGACCGCGGTAGTGATCGCCGTCGGCGATCACGAACGGCGGTGCAACCTTGACCCCGACCACCAGCGGCCGGGACGAGGTTGCGCTGGACGAAGCCGTGGCGGGTGCGGTCGCGTGAGCGGCACTGCATCCAAGCAGGGCGAGGGGGAGCAGGATCGTGCGCAGTATTCGCTGGATCATCCGGGGTTCCCTGGGTTGTCGGCGGGCGAGGTGGTGCGTCGTGCTCGAGCCAGCTTAGCGCGTCGGGAGGCGCGCTTCAGGCAGAGGCTGCACATGGGCTCAGGCTTGATGGTGTAGCCAGGTGCGCTCATCACCCGAGTCATGATGGACAGGATCGGGTGTTACGAAAGATCATCATGAAAGGGTCATGATGGGTCCATCTTTTGGACTGAACGGGACTGCATGCTGCAACGGTCCCGGATTGGCATGGAATGGAGAACCAAGAATGATCTGGCGTTTTTGCGTGACGGGCCTCTTACTGCTCGCTTCCAGCGCGCTCCATGCTGCCGGGATGGATTGCAAGGCATCCCGCGATGCGGTTCAGAAAATGATATGCACGCACTTGGAACTGCGCAGGCTTGATCACGAAATGTCGGTGCAGCTGGCGCGTGAACGGCATGTTTACGGTGTCGATGCTGAAATCTTGCGGCGTGACCAGGCCTTGTGGCACAGGGGATTTCTGGACCGGGCATGGTCCTTTCTTTCCGATCCAGGGAGGAGTGCGTATGCCCCGCAGGCAATCGGCAGGATGTATCAAAACCGAATCGATTTTCTTGCAGGGCTGAATGCGGTAGCGACGTCCAGGTTCGGGGATTCGGTCGCACATGCATTGGTGGCCGAAGTCCAATCATTGCCCGCGAACGGTGAGGATGTCGTCACGGCGCTGCGTAAACAAGCCGGCCCGTTCGATTGGCCCATATGGCGTGTATTGAGCGGAAAGTCGGCGTTTATCGCGGCACTGCCCACGAAGTCATCGGCTGACATCAACCATGTCCTGCGGGATTTGGGTCTTTTGTGGAGTCCCGGGGCACCTGTGAACTTTGCCCGTCTCCCGCATGCCGGGTTTGTCGTGGCCGACACGGTCGAAGGCACCATGGACTGCCAGAACTGGACCATGTTCTTATTGGGAGAGGACGCAGTGCTGCATCCCGTTCCAGTCCCGGAGGTGTTTAGGGATACGTGCTGGAACAGGCATGGGTCCATCGCACGGCTTGCCCAGCGCGTCGTGGCGATTTCGGAAACGAACGCAATACTCGATACAGCAACAGATCTTGAATTGCAGGTCTGGGGCGGTTCGCGGTGGGGCCGACCGACGGCCATCCGGGTGCGATACGACTACAAGTTGATCGTGGATTTCTTCTCCTGTGACGCCAAATCGCTCTGCGCAAAGGTACGTAGCCAGGCGCTGCGTGACGCGATGCGTTACGACGCACGTCCATTGCCCGCAAGCTTGACCGGCGGCATCCTGCGGACCACCCAGCAGCGGGCCCGCTATCGGCGCATGCGCAGGTTGGCCCGGCATGCCAAGTCAGTCCGCCGCTTGCCCGAGCTTGCCGGCCTGTCCTACGCAAGTCTGGATGGCTACGGATCGGAGGCGACCTATTTCCCGATGTTGATCGAGGGCAAGCTGCTCTTGGGCCGCATCGGCCACGGGCATATCGGGTGGCGGGAGGGCGACAACTGGCTGGTCGGGTTGTGGAAACTCGATGGCGGCCACCTTGTTCCACTGGCGGGTGTCGTGGTGGTCCGCAAGCGTACCCGGATGACGCTGATATCGAGAATTCGCGTCAAGCCGCCAGGGCGTCACAGGCCAGGCGTGTGAAATAGTCCCGGGTCAGACGCAGCTGCTCGGTCGCGCGCTCGGCGTGGTTGACCACAGAGCGGAAGGCAGCGTTTTGCGGGCGGTCCTTGGCGTACCAGCCCAGGTGCTTGCGCGCGATGCGCACGCCCATGGGTTCACCATAGAAGGCGTACAGGTGTTCGAGGTGCTGGCACAGGATCGCGCAGACTTCGTTGGGGCCGGGTTCGGGCAGCGTCTCCCCGGTGGCCAGGTAGTGTGCGATCTCGCGGAAGATCCACGGCCGGCCCTGCGCTCCGCGGCCGATCATCAGCGCGTCGGCGCCGGTAACCTCAAGCACGTGGCTGGCGCGTTCGGGCGAGGTGACATCGCCATTGGCGAACACCGGGATGCAGACCGACTGCTTGACCGCGGCGATGGTCGCGTATTCGGCTTCGCCCTGGTACTTGTCGGCGCGGGTGCGCCCATGTACTGCCAGCGCGGCGATGCCGGCATCCTCGGCGATGCGTGCAATGACCAGCGCATTCTTGTGCTCGCGATCCCAGCCAGTGCGGATCTTCAAGGTCACCGGCACGTCCACGGCCTCCACCACGGCCTGGCAGATGCGCGCGACCAGCGGCTCGTCCTGCAGCAGCGCCGAGCCGGACCACACGTTGCACACCTTCTTCGCCGGACAGCCCATGTTGATGTCGATGATCTGTGCGCCGTGGTCAACGTTGAAGCGTGCGGCTTCGGCCAGCATCCGCGGATCGTAGCCGGCGATCTGCACCGCGACGGGCTCCGGTTCGCCGGTATGGTCCATGCGCAGGCGTGATTTGGAGGTGTGCCACAGGCGCGGATCGGCGGTGGTCATCTCGGACACGGCCAAGCCTGCGCCCATGCGCTTGCACAGCAGCCGGAAGGGCTTGTCGGTGACCCCGGCCATCGGGGCCAGCACCACCGGCGGGTCGATTGTGAACGGACCGATACGCATGGGACGCATAGTGTACCGGTCCGCCCGCCCGAGGTCGCGCCGGGCTGCAGTGCGCGCGGCGAAAAGGTGTGCACAGGCATGCGGACTGTCCGGGGAGGTGCATGAAGGCCGGGTCGATTCGCGCGGATCCCAGAACACACGGCAAGGCCCACCTGTGCCGGAGAGGGCGGGGCGTGAACAGCCGGTAGAAGCAAGCCCTGGAGAGTTCGCCACGTCTTGAGCTTTCCTGCCGCATCCCGTCTCCTGCGCTTCTGAAAGCGGGGCCTGCACCACTTCACCACCTTCTGCGCAGGCCTGTCCTGGACGATCAACGGCCCCTGCCGGCAGGCGCCGGAGCTTGCCGGCGGTTTATCCGAAGCGCGCAGTCACTTCGACGTGGTGCGGCATGGCGTGGGTGGTGCCGCGGCGCTCCGTGGACAGCGCCGCGACACGGCCGGCATGGCGCACGGCTGCGGTGAACGGACTGTCGGCAAAAAGCACCAGGCCAGCGGCGAGGGAGCCGCAGAATGCATCGCCGGCACCGCTGGTGTCGATGCTGTGGACGGTTTCGGCCTGCATGCGGTAGGTCGCTTCACGGTCGCCCCGGCGTGCTTGGCCATGCGAGACCAGGGCACCGTGCCGTCCCAGGGTGATCACCACGGTTCCGCGGCACAGGCGGCGCGCCAGGGCATGCAGTGTGGCGTTGTCCAGCTGCACCACGCGTTCGGCCTCGATGGGCTCCTCGAGGCATCGCTGGCAAAGCTGCGCGAACTCGCTTTCGTTGGGCAACAGCACGTCGACCAGCTCAAGCACGGCGGGATCGAGATCCGGATGCACCGGGGCCGGGTTCAGCAGGCAGGTCAGGCCGTGTTCGTGGCCCAGCTTCAGCGCAGCGTGTATGGCGCTGGCGTTGTTTTCCATTTGCGTCAGCAGCACTTTCGCGCCAGTAAACACATCGACGTTCAGGTGCAGGAAATCCGGGTCCAGCCGTTCATTGGCCGCAAGGTCGACAATGATCTGGTTCTGCCCCTGGTCGTCGACCAGGATCGCGGCGGTGCCGGTGGGCACGTCTTCGAGCAGCAGCCAGCGGTCGGCCAGTCCCTCGGCCCGAGCTTGGCGCTCCGCGTCCAGCCCCGATGCATCGTGTCCGTGTGCGCCGAGAAAGGCGGTGCCGACCTGCTGACGCGCGCAGGCCACGGCCTGATTGAAACCCTTGCCGCCGGGTCCGGTGGAAAAACCCGATCCGCGTCGTGTTTCGCCGGCCTGCGGAAAGCGGTCCACACGCCACGCATGGTCCTGGTTGTAGCTGCCGACGACGACGACTTCCTGCTGCATGTGGTTTCAGGCCTGTTGCGGCAAGGATGCGGGATCGGCACGCATACGCTGACGTTTGAACAGCGGCATGAACAGGATCGCCATGACCAGGGCATAGCCGGCAAAGGCCAACCAGATACCGTGCCAGTTCTTGCAGATGGACACGGTTTCGTTGCAGGCGTGGTTGGTGAACAAGTGATCGATCGTGAATCCGGCAATCAGGCTGCCGAGTACCGCACCCACGCCATTGGTCATGAACATGAAAAGCCCCTGCGCGCTGGCGCGGATGCGCGGGTCGGCCTCACTTTCCACGAACAGCGATCCGGAGATGTTGAAGAAGTCGAAGGCCATGCCGTAGATGATGCACGAGAGCACGATCATCCACAGGCCGCCAGCCGGGTTGCCGAACGCAAACAGGCCAAAGCGCAACACCCAGGCCAGCATGCTCATGGTCATCACTGCCTTGATGCCGAAGCGCTTGAGGAAAAACGGAATAGTCAGGATGAATGCGGTTTCTGAGAACTGCGAGATGGAAATGATGATCGCCGAATACTTGACAGGCAGCAGGTTGGCGTAGGCCGGGATCTTGGCGAAGTCCTTGAGGAAAGTGTCGCCATAGGCGTTGGTCAGCTGCAGCGCTGCGCCAAGCAGCATGGCAAAGATGAAGAACACCGCCATGTTGCGGTTCTTGAACAGCACGAATGAAGTCAGCCCCAGGCGATCTGCCAGCGAGCGGCTGTCCTCGGCATTGAGTTTGGGCCGGCACGGCGGCAGCGTGAACGCATACAGCCCCAGCAACAGCGAGGCCGCCGCAGCGACGCGGAATTGCGCCGGCGAAGACTCGAAGCCCATCAGGCTGACCGTCCATGTGGCGGCGATGAAGCCGATGGTGCCCCACACCCGGATCGGCGGAAATGCCGAAACCACGTCCTGACCGTCGTTCTTCAGTGCGTTGTAGGCGACCGCGATGGAGAGCGAAATGGTGGGCATGTAAAAAGCCATGTTGAGCAACATGACCCAGAACATCCACTTGGGCTCGTGCACCAGCGGCACCCAGAACAGCACAATCGCGCCGAGGATCTGCAGTACCCCGTACAGGCGCTCGGCGTTGATCCATTTGTCGGCGATGATGCCGGCGATGGAGGGCATGAACAGCGAAGCGATGCCCATGGTCGAGAAGATCGCACCAAAGCTGGTACCCGACCAGTGGCGGGTGTGGAACCACCAGGTGCCGATGGTCAACAGCCATGCACCCCAGATGTAGAACTGCAGGAAGTTCATGACGGTCAGGCGCAGTTTCAGCATGTGGCGTTCCCCGTGCGCGGCCACGGGAATGCCCCAGGCCATCAAGCCAAGGCAGAGTAGAGGAACAGCGCGTCGACCGGCAAGCTGTCGAGGCACGTCAGGATCCCGGCCCATCTCCATGCCACGCGTTCGCGCAGGCGCGCAAATCGCTCAGATATCGGCCTTTCCTGCAGGGGCGAAAAAACTGTCAGCCTGCGCGGATGCTTTTGGGACACCCGCTGCAAGATGTGGCATTAGGACGCAGTTGTTGAATCTGCCGGACTGTTTTGATCTGGGTCAATTGGGGCCGGGGGGACCTTGCGTACGCTTCTCCCATCGGCTCCGCACAGTCCGCGCGGATGCCACTGGAAGATCCTGGAGTCTCATCATGAAACGCTCACACTGGATGACGGTACTGCTGCTCGGGCTCATGCTGCCCGCCGTACAGAGTGCCTGGTCCGCAGATGTGGTCCCTGCCAACAGCGTCGCCAAGGGTTCGGCAGTGTTCCATCAGACCTGCATTTCCTGCCATGGTGCCAACGGCAAGGGGATGCTGCCCGGGATGCCCGACTTCAATAACCCGCATGGCGTACTGACCCTGCCGGAAACGGTACTGGAACAGCGCATCACAAACGGCTACCACGGGGGCAATCCGCCTCCGCCCATCGCGATGCCGCCGAAGGGTGGCAACTCGAGCCTGACGCAGACCGACATCAAGAATGTGATTGCCTACCTTCGCACGACTTTCCAGCACTGATCCTTTGGAGTTTCCCCTGCCGGGAAGTCGTCACCATCCCCTCTATTCAGTGACGCGCTTCCCGGCATTTTCACAAGGCAGGAGCTTGCCCGGATTGAGAATGCCGTCCGGGTCGAAGACCTGCTTGATGCCATGCATCAGGTCCAGTGTGTGGCTGCCCAACGCCAGCGGCATGAAGTCCCGCTTGGCCAGGCCGATGCCATGTTCGCCCGACAACGTACCCTCGAGGGCGACGACCTGCTCGAACAGTTCGCGCAAGCAGGCCTCGGAGCGGTCCAGTTCGGCCTCGTCGCGTGGCAGCAGGTTCACATGCAGGTTGCCGTTGCCTGCGTGACCGAAGCTGACGATCGGCAACCTGTGCCTGATCGCCAGTTTTTCAATGGCAGTCACCAGTTCCGGCAGTCGGCTGACCGGCACCACTACGTCCTCGTTGATTTTGTGCACGGACAGTGTCCGCTGGGCCGGTGACAGTGCCTTGCGCGCAGCCCATAGCGATCTTGCTTCCCGTGCATCGGCCGCAGCCCGCAGCTCCAGCAGGCCGTCTCCGCGTGCTGCCCACAATACGGCAGCCACAGCAGCGTTGATGGCGTCGGGCTCGCCGTCGACCTCCAGCATCAGCATTGCCCCGGCTTCGGGCACGTCGTCGCCGGCATGACTGCGTGCCAGCTTGAGCGCAGTGGCATCCATGAATTCCACCGCGCAGGGCGTGACCGGCTGTGCCATGACGCGCGCCACCGCACGCGCGGCGGCTTCGACATTGGCGTACGTGGCGCGCAGGGTTCGCAACGCCGTGGGCTTGGGCACCAGCTTCAGGGTGGCCTCTGTGATCAGGGCCAGGGTGCCCTCCGAGCCGATCAGCAGGCGAGTGAGGTCGTAACCCGTGGAGCCCTTGCTGGTCCGGGTTCCGCATCGGAAATCCTCGCCGCTGCCGGCTACGGCCCTCAGGCCCAGGGTGTTTTCGCGCGGACTGCCATATTTGACCGTACGCGGGCCGCCCGCATTGCAGGCCAGGTTGCCACCTACGCTGCACCAGGGTGCCGAGGTCGGATCCGGCGGCCAGAAGAAACCATGCGCTGCCAGGGCGGTCTGAAGATCGCCGTTGATCACGCCCGGCTCTACCACCGCAAGGCGGTTATCCGGGTCGATCCGCAGGATGCGATTCATGCGTTCGAAGCTGGCCACGACCCCGCCGGCTACCGGCACCGTGGCGCCGGTGGTGTTGCTGCCGCGTCCGCGCGCGACCAGCGGCACGCAGTGCGCGCGGCACAGCCGGACCAGTGCCACGGCCATCTCGTGAGTGGTCACCTGGACCACCGCCTCAGGCAGGGCATGGCGGCGCGAGTTGTCGTAGCCATAGGCCAGGCGTTCGGCCTTGCCCAGGTACACGGATTCGGGATCGAACATGTCGCGCAAGGCGTCAAGGAAGGCTACGGTCAGCGTCATCTCAGGAGTGAGCGTCGAAGGCAGCGCGCTGCCAGTCCACGGAGGCTTCTTCGGGTGGACCCTCGAACGCGATCACGTCGAAACGGCAAGCCCGGCTGGCGTGCGCTGGATGGGCGGCGAGGTAGCCTTCCGCAGCGCGTGTCAGTCGCTCGCGCTTGCGCGCGGTGACCGACATGGCTGCGCCACCGTGGCTGCGGCTTCGCCGATAACGCACTTCCACGAAGACCAGTGTGGCACCGTCGCGCATGATCAGGTCCAGCTCGCCGAAGCGGGTGCGAAAGTTTCGCTCCAACAGTGTCAGGCCAGCGCGCTCAAGGTGTGCCAGGGCGCGGTCCTCGAAGACGTCGCCGGTACCGCCCATCAGTGGCCTTGCACAGCCGCTGGCGTGCCTGCTCCGGCGCTCGAGGCGGCGGCAGCCGGTTGCGTCGGTTGCATGGGCTGGTCGATGGGCGCGCTCAGGTCCAGGCTGCCCGAGACCGGGCGGGCGAGACCGTTTTTGAAGGTGGCCCAGGTCAGGTTGCGCTGGATGCGGCCGAAGTCGTCCTCGACCAACTGGCCGGTCGCTCCGGGTACATAGCTTCCCGGGTGCGTGCGCAGCCAGTCGAGATAGGGCGCCAGCGTCCATGCGTCCATGCCGAAGGCGAACAGCCGGGCTCCGGAACCGCTGGTGCGAGGCAACAGATTGGCGATGGCGTTGCGTGAGGGCAGGCCCGGCTGGGTGTCGAACAGCCACGGGATGTCACAGAAGGTCACGCCATCGAGATCGCGGTCACTGTCGGGATTATCGTAGCCGTCATAGACATGCGAGGTGGCGAACACCGGCTGCTTGAGCTGCGCCAGACGCAACTGGGGCAGCACCATGCGTGCCTGCGGAGGCCGCATGCTGATGAAGATGCCGCTGCCAGCCTGCTGGGCGGCAAGACCCTTGACGTATTTCGCGGCGGCCTTCTTGTCGGTGTCGATGTTCTTGGGCGGAGGGGCAGGTGCGATGGTGCTGATCTGGGCGGCATAGTTGATCACCGACGGATCGAGGGTCAGGTTGCCGATGATCTGGCCGCCGCCGGCCGTGAAGTGGCGTATGAACGCCTGACTTGCGCGCTGGGCGAAATCTTCGCTCGACACCACCACGTCGGCGCGGGTCAGTCCCTGTGCCAGCATACGCTGGGCCGCCTCGGCGCCTTCGGTTTCCGGCATCAGGCCAAATTCGTTGACGTTGGGGGGCGGTACGGTATTGATGTCCGGATGGTTCAAGGCCAGCACCGGCACCGGCAGGGAGGCCTGCGTGATCACGGCGCGCACGTCCTCTCGGGTCAGCGGACCGATGACCAGTTTGGCGCCAGCTGCGACCGCCTGCTGGTAGGCGGCGATAGCCTGCTGCGGGGTGCCGCCGCTGTCATATACCTTTACCGGCGGACGCTGTCCCTCACCGGCATGGTCGTTGAAATAGGAGGCGAAGAAACCTTCGCGGATCAGCCGCGTCGCGTTGCCCAGCGAACCGGTCATCGGCAGCAGCAGGGCTACGGAACCAGGGTTCTGCCAACCCTGGCCCTGGGCCTGGCCCGGCATCAGGGTGCCCACGGGCTGGTTGGCCGGGGGCATGTCCAGCGCCACGGCGACACCCAACTGGCCCAGCGCACGCTGGATCCATGTTTGCATCGGGCTGTCGGCGGCCAGCGTGCTGCGGCGCTGCTTGAGATCATTCACGCCCAGCTGGCCCAGCAATTGCACGATTTCACGCTCATTCTGGGCCTTGTCCATGCCTTGCAGCTGGTCGTCCATCTGCTGGCGGGTCATGGCCGCGGGATAGTACATGCCACTGGCGGCCTGGGCCTGTGCGCGCAACTCGAGCGTGCGCTGCTGAATATTGGGCGAAAGCGCGTCCACCGATCCCGAGGTCAGCGCCAGGGCTCGCGCATAGTCACCCTTGTTGAGCGAGATCTGGGCCTGCAGCAGGTCGACGATGTGCTGGTCATGCGGTGAGAGGTTGCTGCGGTTGATTTGCGCCAGCACCTGGGTCACCTGGTTCAGGTTTCCTTCCTCGCGCCAGGTCTCGGCGGCACGCAGACGGTAGTAGTCGCGCGACTGTGGATGCTGCGCGGCCAGCTGCATGTAGGCCTGGGCGGCCTGGTCGAACTGGCCCTGTTGGGCGAGCGCGGCAGCATGTGTCGATGCCTTGTTCTGTGGTGAAGCCGGACCGCTGACCGTGGCACAGCCAGCGAGCGTCATCAGGGCAAGCAGGCCCAGAGCACGGATCATGCGCATGCGCGTTCCTTGAACATCATTGCGAAGCGATTTGCGCGATGATAGCCGATGATTCCCGAATCCGTCCCGAACATGCATCATCCGTCTGCCACCCTGTTCATTGTCGCAACGCCCATTGGCAATCGAGATGACATCACCCTGCGCGCGATCCAGGTATTGCAGGATGTCACGCGAATTGCCGCCGAGGACACCCGTCACAGTCGCCCGTTGCTAACCCATCTGGGTATCGACACGCCGCTTACAGCCCTGCACGAACACAATGAGGACGCGGTGGTGGATGGCCTTGTGCGGCAACTGCAGCAGGGGGATGACATCGCGTTGATTTCCGATGCCGGAACACCCCTGATCAGCGATCCCGGCTACCGTCTGGTTCGAGCGGCCCGCGCGGCGGGTATCCGCGTGGTGCCCTTGCCGGGACCTTGCGCCGCCATCGCGGCGCTTTCGGTTGGCGGTCTGCCCAGCGATCGTTTCGTGTTCGAGGGCTTTTTGCCGGCCAAAGCCAGTGCGCGACGCGCACGCCTGGCCGAACTGGCTGGCGAGACGCGCACCATGATCTTCTATGAATCACCGCGCCGCGTGGCGGCGACGCTGGATGCGATGCGCGAGTCGTTCGGCGACCAGCGCGAGGCGGTGCTGGCGCGTGAGCTGACCAAAATGTTCGAGACCGTGCTTGATCGGCCGCTGGTGGAACTGGCCCGGCGTGTTGCCGCGGATCCAGACCAGCAGCGCGGCGAGTGCGTGCTCCTGGTGGCCGGAAGCGCCGATCCTGCCGAGGCGCGACTGAGCGAGGGCCGTCGCCTGTTCGCCCTGCTCAGCGCGGAGCTGCCCCCTTCTCGAGCCGCGAAGTTGGCAGCATCGATCAGCGGGGCGCCGAGGAAGGCGCTGTATGAGGACCGGGGATAGCATTGGCCGTGGCGTTTTCCCAGGTCATGCATGGGTCACTGTGCCCATCCTGACGGCTTTCGTGCAGATGCACAGGGTCGCTCGTTGCCGGGCACCACCCCAACGAGCACATAGGGGAATTCGCGCCATGGGGGGGTTCGAGTTCGTCCATGCTGTCCTGGGTTTTTTCCCAGTGGCGCAAAGGGCTGGGTCGGGCAGGGTTTTCACAGCGCAGCATCGGTGCGGAAGGACTCCCTTTGGGGCGCGCATTTGAGTACTGCGCGTGCGCTTCACGTGTCTTCGAAGCACGGGTCCGGTTTGTACACTGCAGCTTGCGGCCCCGGTTCCTCGCACATCAGCTAAACTGCATGTTGGAGTCGGCCGGGCAGTCGCGTCGCGCCTTGTGCGCGTCGAGGAAAGTCCGGGCTCCGCAGGGCAGGGTGCCAGGTAACGCCTGGGCAGCGCGAGCTGACGGCCAGTGCAACAGAGAGCAGACCGCCGATGGCCCCGCGAGGGGATCAGGCAAGGGTGAAACGGTGCGGTAAGAGCGCACCGCGCGCGGGGACAACGCCGCGTGGCACGGTAAACCCCACCCGGAGCAAGACCGAATAGGGGAACGATAACGCGGCCCGCGTTGTTCCCGGGTAGGTTGCTTGAGCCGCACGGTGACGTGCGG
>NZ_JAQIBU010000326.1 GCF_027858935.1 Oleiagrimonas sp.
TCCCCCTATCGCGAGAGCGAACAATGCCGCGATGGCAAGGATGATTCCGACGACGATCAGCATGGCAGCCTCCTTCAGTCCTTTTGATCATTGTGCCGGGCGTGCACGCGTGCTGCCAAAAAATCCACGCAGGCCAGTGCACTGCCGTTCATGCTTGACGGCCGGGACGCGGCTTGCGGTAAGGCGTAAACTGATACGGACACGAGAAACAAATGTGACCTGCCGGCGTGGCGTCGCCGGCGACGCGCGCCACCTGTCGTGGTGCGCCCTGTGCGGGAAATGACAACGTGAAGGAAAAGCAAGATATCGTGGCCAACTGGCTGCCACGCTATACCGGTACCGAACTGGAAGACTTTGGCGAACACATCCTGCTGACCAATTTCGGCAACTATGTGGAACTGTTCGCAAAGTGGCACGACGTGGAGATCCGCGGCAAGGATCGGCCCATGTCCAACGCCACCGCCGACGGCATCACCATGATCAACTACGGCATGGGCAGTCCCAATGCCGCCACCGTGATGGACCTGCTCTCGGCCATTTCGCCGCAGGCGGTGCTGTTCCTGGGCAAGTGCGGCGGGGTCAAGAAGAAGAACCGGATCGGCGACCTGATCCTGCCCATCGCCGCCATCCGTGGCGAGGGCACCTCCAACGACTACCTGCCGCCGGAAGTGCCGGCGTTGCCGGCCTTCCAGCTGCAGCGCGGCGTGTCGACCATGATCCGCGACCTCGGTCACGACTACTGGACGGGCACGGTATTCACCACCAACCGCCGCGTCTGGGAACATGACGAGAAGTTCAAGCGCTACCTGCGCCAGACCCGCTGCATGGCGGTGGACATGGAGACGGCGACCATCTTTGCCGCCGGCTTCGCCAACGGCATTCCGACCGGCGCGTTGCTGTTGGTGTCCGACCAGCCGATGATTCCCGAGGGCGTGAAGACCGAGGCCAGCGACCGCAAGGTCACGGCCAACTACGTCGAAGCGCACATCAAGATCGGCATCGAGGCGCTCAAGCTGGTGCGCCGGCACGGCCGCAGCGTCAAGCACCTGCGCTTCGAGGAAGATCTGGACAGCGACCTGGAGGACGCTGACCCGGAGGATTGATCGTCCGCGCACGTCTTGGACGACCATGCGGCCGGCGCTGTGTGGATAATGGCCGCTAACGTTGGCAATCCGGGGGCAGCATGGCTCAGGACGAGGACAGGCCGGGCGTTGGCTTCTGGGGCGCGGTCGCCATCGGCGTCGGCGGCATGGTCGGCGGCGGCATCTTTGCGGTGTTGGGGCTGTCGGTCAAGCTCACCCGCGGCGCCGCGCCGCTGGCTTTCGCGCTGGCCGGCCTGGTGGCGCTGGTCACCGCCTGGTCCTATGCGCGGCTCTCGGTAGCGTATCCCTCGCAGGGGGGCACCGTGACCTTTCTCTACAAGGCCTATGGTCCCGGTCTGTTCACCGGTGCCGCCAACGTGCTGCTGTGGATCAGCTACATCATCATGCTTTCGCTGTACGCGCATGCGTTCGGAAGTTACGGAGCGCAGCTGTTTGCACCGGGCCACCGCGGGTTGTGGACGCACGCGCTGATCAGCGCGGTGATCATCCTGGTCACGCTGCTGAACATGTTCAGCGTCAAGGCCATTGGTGCGGCCGAACGCTGGATTGTGGCGATAAAGGTGTTGATCCTGACGGGCTTCGTGGTGCTGGGCATGGCCGGCATGAGTGTGCATCGACTGGCGCCCTCGCAGTGGGCCGGCTGGTTGCCGGTTGTGGCTGGCGGCATGGTCATCTTTGTCGCTTACGAAGGCTTCGAGTTGATCGCCAACTCCGCCGAGGACGTGAGTGATCCCAGGCGCACGCTGCCGCGTGCCTATTACACGTGTGTGGGTTTCGTGATCGTGCTGTACATCGCGGTGGCGGCGGTGACCCTGGGCAATCTTTCGGTCGACGGCATCGTCGCGGCCAAGGACTATGCACTGGCCGAGGCCGCAAGGCCGTTCCTGGGTGAGTCCGGCTATCTGGTGATCACCATTGCCGCATTGCTCTCGACCACCTCGGCGATCAACGCCACCCTGTATGGTGCCGCGCGGCTGAGCTACGTGATCGCGCGTGACGGCGAGCTGCCGTCATTCCTCGAGCGGCGGATCTGGAATCGTCCGCTCGAGGGACTGCTGATCACCGCGGTGTTGACCCTGGTGATGGCCAATGCGTTCGACTTGTCCAACATTTCCACCATGGGCAGCACCGGATTCCTGCTGATCTTCGCGGCGGTCAACGCAGCCCATGCGCGGATGGGCGCAGGCAGCCGTTTCAAGACCGCGATGGCCTGGGGCGGTGCGGGTCTGTGCTTGCTGGCGCTTGCCAGTCTGCTGGTGGAGACGGCCATGCGCTCGCCCGCTCAGTTGTGGGTCCTGGTGGCGATGCTGGGACTGGCTCTGGGTATCGAAGTGATCTATCGGGGTGTTTCCAGGCGCGGCATCCGCATGGATACCGATACCGGGGATGTGCCCGGCGGGCCGTAGCGGCTATCCTCGCGACCTGAGCCGGCGGCGCCCGGAGCCGCGGAGTCCTGCGATGTACCCGTTTCCCGAACTGCTTACGCCGCGCACGCGCATCGGGCTGGCCACGTTGGAGGAGGCGCAGATGCTGCAGCGCTACCGGGTGGACAATCGAACGCACCTGGCGCCCTGGGAACCCGAGCGCACACCCGGGTACTACACGCTCGAGGCCTGCGAGCACAGCATTGCCGACAGCAGGGACGCTGCATTGACCGATCGGGCCTATCCGCTGCTGGTATTCGACCCCTCACGCAGCCGCGTGCTGGCCAGTTTCACATTTTCCAACGTGATGCGCGGGGTCTTCCAGGCCGCACACCTGGGGTACGGCATCGACCATGCGCACGAGAACCAGGGCTTGATGTTCGAGGCGCTGGAGGCGGGCATGGGCTTCGCTTTTGGCAGCTTGGAGCTGCATCGCGTGATGGCCAACTACATGCCGCACAACCGTCGCAGCGAACGCCTGCTTGGGCGTCTGGGCTTCGAGCGCGAGGGCTATGCGCGCAGCTATCTGCGCATTGCCGGGGTCTGGCGCGACCACGTGCTCACGGCCCGGCTCCATCCCGACCACGCTGCGGCATAACCCGGACGCGGCACGCCGCATCCGGGGCATGGGTTTTTCTTACGGATTGCGCTGTGCGCGACCGCCGTGTCCACGACCACGCCGCTTGGCGGCATTCTGCGTGTTGCCGCCGGGCTTGCGCTCGTGCGTGTGCGGGCGACGCTGACGCGAGGATTTGCTGGTGTTCTGGCGCTGGCCGCCTTGGCGTGGCCTGGGCGCACCGGCATCCATGCGCAGCGGCTGGGTCGGCGCGAAGCCGCTAACTGCCGTGATCTCGATGTCCTGCTTGAGCAGCAACTGGATGTCGCGCAACAGGCCCGATTCCTCGTGGCTGACCAGAGAGATGGCCAGACCCTCGGTGCCGGCACGGCCGGTGCGGCCGATGCGGTGCACGTAGTCTTCGGCAACCATCGGCAGGTCATGGTTGATCACCATCGGCAACTGTTCGATGTCCAGGCCGCGGGCGGCGATATCAGTGGCCACCAGCACGTTGACCTTGCCGCTCTTGAAGTCGGCCAGGGCACGGGTGCGCTGGTTCTGGCTCTTGTTGCCATGGATCGCAGCGCAGCGCAGGCCGGAATTGGAAAGGTGCTTGCACAGCTTGTCCGAGCCATGCTTGGTGCGCGCAAACACCAGCGTCTGGCGGCGGCTGTCCTCGGCCAGGATATGCAGCAGCAGGTCACGCTTGCGCTCGGCGTCGACCGGGTGCACGCGGTGGCTGACCGTGGAGACCACGGTGTTGGCCTTGGCGATCTGCACTTCCTTCGGATCGTGCATGAACTGCGCGGCCAGGGTCTTGATGGCCGGTGCAAAGGTGGCCGAGAACAGCAGCGTCTGGCGCTTGCCCGGGACCACCGAGAGAATCCGCTTGAGCGCCGGCAGGAAGCCCATGTCGAGCATGCGGTCGGCCTCATCCAGGATCAGGATCTCGATGCCGGACAGATCAATGTTGCGCTGCTGCATGTGGTCGATCAGGCGGCCGGGCGTGGCGATCACGATGTCCACGCCGCGACGCAGCTGCTGGATCTGGTTGCCCATGCCCACGCCGCCGAAGATGGAGGTGCTGCTGAGCTTGAGGTACTTGCCGTAGTCGCGGACCGATGCATGCACCTGGGCGGCCAGTTCACGGGTCGGGGTCAGTACCAGCGCGCGTGGACGCGATGCGCGGGTGTCGCCGGGGCGCTTGCCGTTCGGGAACAGGCGCTCGAGCACGGGCAGGGTGAAGCCGGCGGTCTTGCCGGTGCCGGTCTGCGCGCTGGCCAGCAGGTCGTGGCCCTCCAGCACCACCGGAATGGAGGCGGCCTGGACCGGGGTGGGCTCGGTATAGCCCTGGTCGGAAATCGCGCGCAGCAACGCGGGCGAAAGCCCGAGGGTGTCAAAATTCATGGAATGCTCCTTGGAGGCACGCGCCGATTGGTTCGGGCATGCCGGGCCTGTGCAAACAGGCATGTGACTCGGAGCGTTCCCTGTAAACCGCGCTGCGAGTGGGGAAATGGGGCGGATGTGCACCCTTGGGGGCGAACTTCCCGGTTGTGTGCGTGAGGCCGAATGGTGCGGGCCGTGTCGCGGCAGGGGCTGCCGGTAACGACGGTGATCCGCTTGGGAAGTCGGGGACATCAACGCATACAACGCAACAAGTGTACCTGATGTATCGCCATGCGCACCATGTTTTCCTGCGGCGGTTTGTGGGGATGCGGGTCGCAGGCACGGGACGTCACCCCCTGGATCGGCCCGGATCCGCATGGAACGGTTGAATTTGCCGGTCCCTGCCAGCATTCATGGTGGGCGTATCCATTCCCTCGACGACAAGGATCTTCATCGATGTCACAAGCTACCGACCATAATCGCCGCCTGGTACTCGCCGCGCGCCCCGAAGGCGCGCCGACGCCGGATGATTTCCGTCTTGAGCAGGATCCGGTTCCCGCGCCCGGCGACGGCCAGGTGCTGTTGCGTACGGTGTTCCTGTCGCTCGACCCGTACATGCGCGGACGCATGTCCGATGCCCCGTCGTATGCCCCGCCGGTGGAGATCGGCGAGGTCATGGTCGGTGCCACGGTGTGCCGGGTCGAGGCCTCCAGGCATTCCGGCTACGCGGCCGGCGACTGGGTGCTGGCCTACACCGGCTGGCAGGACTACGCCGTGTCCGACGGCAGCGGCCTGAACAAGCTCGACCCGGCGAAGATGAGTCCCTCCTGGGCGCTCGGCATCCTCGGCATGCCCGGCTTCACCGCCTACATGGGCCTGACCGACATCGGCCAGCCCGAGGCAGGCGAGACCGTGGTCGTTGCGGCCGCTTCCGGTGCCGTCGGATCGGTGGTCGGACAGGTCGCCAAGCAGCTGGGCTGCCGCGTGGTCGGCGTCGCCGGCGGCAAGGAGAAGTGTGACTACGTGGTCGACACGCTGGGTTTCGATGCCTGCATCGATCACCATCGCGAGGACATGCCCGAGCGGCTTGCCGAAGCTTGCCGGGACGGCATCGACGTGTACTTCGAGAATGTCGGCGGCAAGGTCTTCGATGCCGTGTTGCCGCTGCTCAATGCCAAGGCGCGTATTCCGTTGTGCGGCCTGGTCGCCAGCTACAACGCCACCGAACTGCCGCCCGGTCCCGACCGCACGCCGCTGCTGACCGGCACCTTGCTGAAAAATCGCATTCGCATGCAGGGCTTCATCATCTTTGAAGACTACGGCGATCGGTACGACGAGTTCCTGAAGGCGGTGGGCCCCTGGGTGGCCGATGGCAAGCTGCA
>NZ_JAQIBU010000184.1 GCF_027858935.1 Oleiagrimonas sp.
ATCATCGGCGGCAGCTTCGGCGCGGGCAACTACGCCATGTGCGGACGCGCCTACGGCGCGCGCTTTTTGTGGACCTGGCCCAACGCGCGCATCAGCGTGATGGGCGGCGAACAGGCCGCCAGCGTGCTGGCCACGGTCAAGCGTGACGGCATCGAGGCACGCGGCAATGCATGGAGCGACAAGGACGAAGAGGACTTCAAGGCCCCGATCCGCCAGCAGTACGAACGCCAGGGGCATCCCTACTACGCCAGCGCGCGCCTGTGGGACGACGGCGTGATCGATCCGGCCGACACCCGGCGCGTGCTGGGACTGGCCATTTCGGCCTCCTTCAACGCCCCCATTGAGCCGCAGCGTTATGGTGTATTCCGCATGTGAGGCCTCCAGTATCGTGTGAGGGCATGAAGGATCTTCATGAGGCCAGCACGGCATGCGCTAAGAGCAAACTAAGATCGCGCGTTTAAGATCGACAGATGTTTGTGTCTCCCTGCAAGGCGAAGGCCCCATGAATTGCTCCGCGCCAGGGCATTGGTCCCGCGTAACTGCGCCTCCCGGCAAGCGATGCCGCGGCGCCGTCCGCGTGTTGGCTGTGATCATGACGCCCCTGCTGCTTGCCGCATGCGTGCGTTACAACAAGCGCCCCTTGCCCGCCTCCACGCAATGGATCGCGCATCCACGCAATGCCGCGGGACGACCGCTGCAGCGCATCAGTCTGGGTACCGCCGTCAAGCGTGCGCTGCGTGACAACCGCGGTTATGCGGCCGCTCTGGTCAAGGCGCGCATCAGCGTCCTGCAATTGCGCCGGGCTGGCCTGCTGCCGGATCCCCAGTTCTCTGCGAGCCTGGAAAAGCCGACCACGCCCGGGCCCTATGTCAACGGATTCAGTGCGGCACTGAGCCAGGACCTGAGCTGGCTGCTGACACGCGGGGCCCGCAAGGATGCGGCACGCGCACGGCTGACCCAGACACGCCTGCAGGTGGCATGGCAAGGCTGGACGCTGTTACAGAAAACGGCCAGCGACTATGTCGATCTCTGGTTTGCACGGCGGCAATGCGATTTGCTGCAACAGCAGCAGGACCGCCTGGAAACGCAGCAGGCTGCGCTGGACCGTGCACTGAAGCGCAGCGACATCACCATGCAGCAGGATGCCGCGGCGCTGACCACGTTGAGCCAGGTCCAGGCGCAGCTGACCCAGTCGCGACAGGCGCGTATCACTGCGCAGGCGGCGCTGAACAGCGACATGAACCTGGCACCGCAAGTACGCTACTCCCTGCTGCGACCGAAGATGACACCGCTCCCCGATCAACAGGCCGTGCAGTCGGCGCTGCAATCGCTGCCGCATACACGCCCCGACCTGCTTGCCCTTACTGCTGGCTACCGTGCGGCCAATGCCGATTTCCGCGCTGCAGTGCTGGCGCAGTTCCCCGGGATCAGCGTCGATGTCAGCCGCAACTCGGATACCAGCGCGGTGTTCAGCAACATCATCGGCATCAGTCTGAACCTGCCCATTTTCGGACGCAGCCGCAACACGGCCCGGCTGGCACGGGCCACGCGCGATGAACTGCACGCGGTCTATGCGCAACGCCTGAATGACGCCTCCTCGCAGGCACAGACGCTGTATGCGCGTCTGCACCAAACCCAGTCGCGCCAGACCACGTTGCGACAGCAACTGCCCCGCCTCAAGCAGCTGTCCCGAAACGCCAACAAGGCGTTTGCAGCCGGCAACCTCAACGGCGCCGAATGGTCCTCCATCCACCAGAACCTGCTTGCGCGAGAGCTTGAGGCCATGCAGATCAACGCCACCCTCGCCAAGGGACGTGTGGCGCTGAATGCGCTGCTTGGACATGTGCCGCTGCACGCGCCCATCCCCCATGCACCCACGCATCCCGAGAGCGGATCGACACCATGACCCATGTTCCCCGTATCGCCATGCTGGTGGCGCTGCTCCTACCGACCGTGGCCTCGGCTTCATCGGCCAAACCTGCCGGACCTTCGGTAAAGGTCAGCACGACCACTGTCACCACACGCCGTCTGCAGCAGACCCTCACGGCGTACGGCAAGGTCGAGCCGGACCCGGCCTACACCCAGACCATCAGCACCCTGCAGATGGGTCAGGTCACGCGCATCATGGCCAGCCAGGGCGAGCACGTGCATGCCGGGCAGGCGTTGATCGAGATGACGCCCACCCCGCAGTCCAGACGTGCCTACCAGCAAGCCAAAAGCGCCCTGGACAGCGCCCGGGCCACGCTCCAGCAGCAGCGCAGCCTGCAGCAGCAGCACCTGGCCACGCGCGCCGCGGTCGCCAGTGCCCAACAGGTTTTCGATGATGCCCAATCGGCATTGCAGGCACTGAAACATCAAGGCAGCGGCGCGCAACATGTGATCCGCGCCTCCGGATCCGCGGTGGTGACCTCCGTCAGTGCCGCGCCGGGCGCCGTGATCAATGCCGGTCAGCCTCTGCTCAAGTTGAGCAACGTGCAGCATGTGCGCATTCGTCTCGGGATCGAGCCCGAAGACGCGCCACGCGTGCGTCCCGGTCAACCGGTCCAGCTGCAGCCGGTGTTTGCCCGGAAGCCGGCGTCCATCAAGGCCAGCATTCATGGGGTGCATGCGGTGGTCAATCCATCGACCCGTCTGGTTGATGCGATGGTGCATGTCAGCGGCAAGAATGCCACCCGTCTGATCATCGGCAGCTGGGTGCGCGGCACGCTCAGCGTCAAAACGGTGAAGTTGACGGCGGTGCCGCACTCGGCGGTGCTGACCGATGCCAAGGGTGCGTACGTGTTCGTGGTCAGCCACGGCCACGCGCATCGGATCAACGTCACGGTGCCGGTCAGCACCCCGCAATGGTCCGCCATCAAGGGCGACATCCATGCCGGCGAGAAGGTCGTGACCCAGGGAAACTATGAGCTGTCCGACGGCATGGCCGTGCATCAGACGAAGGCGAAGAACTGATGGCGGGCGGCATCGCGAATTGGCTTCAGGGCCACCGCCGTTCGGTGCTTTTCCTGTTGGCATTGCTGGCGCTGGGCGGGGCGGCAAGCCTTTTGAAGCTGCCCACGGCACTGTTTCCGCAGGTCGCCTTTCCGCGCGTGCGGGTCAGCATCGATGCCGGTGCCCGTCCCGCGACCGAGATGATGCTGCAGGTCACGCGTCCGGCCGAGCGTGCCGTGCGCGCAGTACCCGGCGTGCGCTCGGTCCGCTCGACCACAAGTCGCGGAACCACGGATATCTCAATCAATTTCGACTGGGGCCACGACATGGTCAACGCCCTGCTCCAGGTCGAATCGGCGATCAACCGCATCAAGCCCGACCTGCCTCCGGGAACACGATTTACCGCAAAACGTATGTACCCGGCCGACTACACCGGGGTCATCGCCTACAGCCTGACCTCGGACAGCGCCAGTCAGGTCAAATTGCGTGACCTGGCCGAATACCAGATGGTGCCCTTTCTTTCCAGCGTGAAGGGCGTGGCCAAGGTCACGGTACAGGGTGGATACCAGGCCGAATTTCGCGTCACCGTGGACCCGGCGCAGCTCAATGCCCTGGGCCTGTCCATCAGCGATGTCGCCAAGGCGCTTTCGGCATCCAATGTGCTGACCGCCGTCGGTCGGATCCAGGATCACTACAAGCTGTACCTGGAAGTCTCCGACACGCGTTTCGAAAGCCTCAAGGATATTCGCCATACCGTGGTGCGCAGCGGACCCAACGGCATTGTTCAGATCCAGGACGTGGCCAAGGTGCGCATGGGCACCGCACCCAACTACACGCGTTTTACCGCCGACGGCAAGCAGGCGGTGCTGCTCAACGTGTATCAGCAGCAAGGCGCCAACATCATCAAGCTGTCGCAAGCGCTCAAGGCACGCCTGAAACAATTTCAGCCGCAGATGCCCAAAGGGGTGAAGCTGCACCAGTGGTATGACCAGAGCATGCTGGTGAGCGTGTCCAGGAGCAGTGTGGTCAACGCCATCCTCATCGGCATCGGCCTGGCCGCCCTGGTCCTTCTGATCTTCCTGCGCAGTTGGAAGATCACCCTGGTCGCGATCATCGCGGTGCCTGCGGTGCTGTCCGCCACCATGCTGCTGCTGTACGTGTTCGGCATGACGCTCAACATCATGACCCTGGGCGGCATGGCGGCTGCAGTGGGCCTGATCATCGACGATGTCATCGTCATGATCGAGCAGATCGTGCGGCAGGTGCAGGAAACCGGCGAGCACCACACCGAGCGCGTGCTCGCGGCGGCGCGCGAATTCACCCACCCGCAGGTGGGCTCATCCGCTTCCACCATCATCATTTTCGTGCCGTTGGCCTTCCTCAGCGGGGTCACCGGGGCGTTCTTCAAGGCCCTGTCCATTACCATGGCGGGCAGCCTGTTCATTTCCTTCCTGGTGGCTTTGCTGGTGGTGCCGTTGCTGGCCGACTTCATGCTCGGCCACAAGGACACGCAACATGAAAAAAATGGCCGGATTGGACGCCTCGTCAACCGCGGCTACAGCAAGCTCATGGTGCGCCTGCTGCGTCGCCCGGTGTGGCTGCTTGCGGGACTGATCCCGCTGCTGGCAGTCGCATGGTTGGCGTTCAGCCATGTCGGATCAGGTTTCATGCCGCCGATGGACGAAGGCGGGTTCATCATCGATTACGTTGCCCCGCCCGGCACTTCGCTGAAGGAAACCAACCGGCTGCTGAACCAGGTCGCCGACATCATCAAGAAAAATCCCAACGTGGTGACCTGGTCACGCCGTACCGGCGCGCAGCTGGGCGGCGGCATTACCGAACCCAACAGCGGCGATTTCTTTGTGCGGCTCAAATCCCCGCCACGCCCGGCCACGACTGCGGTGATGGATAGCGTTCGCAAACAGGTGGAACAACAAGTCCCTGGCCTGGAAATCGAACTGGCACAGTTGATCGAGGACGAGGTGGGTGATCTCACCGCAGTACCCCAGCCGATTGACATCCGTCTGTTCGGCAACAACGTGGGCCAGTTGCGCAAGGTGGCAAAGTCCGTCGCCAAATCGATCGGCAGCGTCCGGGGCGTGGTCGGCGTGAAAAACGGCGTCGTGATTGCCGGAGATGCCATCAATATCCACGTGGATCGCGCAAAGGCAGCCATCGAGGGCATGTCCGCGCAGTCGATCACCACACAATTGCAGGAGTATCTGGGGGGCGTCGTCACCACCCAGGTGCGCCAGAACGTGAAATATGTCGGCGTCCGCGTGTGGATCCCCAAATCGATGCGCGACCGGACCGACCAGATCGGCAAGTTGCTGTTGCGCGCTCCGGATGGCCATCTGGTGCCGATTGATCGCGTTGCCAGCGTGAACATCGTCTCCGGACAGCCCCAGCTGACGCGATACAACCTCAAGAGCGACGTGGCCGTGACGGCGCGTATCAGCGGCCGATCACTGGGCAAGACCGTGAACGACGTGAAAAAGGTGCTGAACAAGAAGGGCCTGATACCCAAGGGGATCTACTACCAGCTGGGCGGCCTGTACAAGCAGCAACAGCAGGCCTTCCAGGGCCTGATCGCGGTGTTCGCTGCGGCCGTGGCGCTGGTGTTCCTGCTGTTGCTGATGCTCTATGAAAGCTTCCGCGTGGCCTTGGCCATCCTGATTCAGCCCCTGCTGGCCGCCAGCGCCGTGTTCATCGGGCTCTGGTTGACCGGTGTGGAGCTCAACATCACCGCGATGATGGGCATGACCATGGTGATCGGCATCGTCACCGAAATCGCCATTTTCTACTTCTCCGAACTGCGCCTGCTCGAACATGGCCAGCCGCTGGTGTGGAACCTGATCCGCGCCGGACGCAACCGCATGCGACCCATCGTGATGAGTGCCCTGGCCTTTGCACTGGCCTTGATGCCACTGGCGCTGGGCCTGGGCCAGGGGTCGGGCATGCAGCGGCCGCTGGCGATCGCCATCATTTCGGGCCTGCTGGTACAGATTCCCCTGGTATTGCTGGTCCTTCCTGTCCTGTACAAGCTTCTGATGCGACCGTGGCGAAACAAGAACGCGTCCTGAGGCTGCCGCAAATAATGCATGCAAGGCGGATGCGATGCCTATGCGCCGCCGCGGATGGCCATCACCCAGGGCATGCAGGAACGCGTCATCGTGCCCGACTCCTGACTCTTGATCATGCGCGGAACGCTGCCGTACAGCGGTCCTGTCGGCTGCATGAGCAACCGGATGCAATGCACGCCACTGGCATGGCCATGCCGGCCACTAAAAAGCCTGCCCGCGAAAACGCGGGCAGGCTTGATGCTTCGTCGTCGGGCAATGGGTCAGGGTCAATCCGGATGATCGCCCTCGATGGAGTTCTCCAGCACCTTGCCGGTTTTCGCATCGACGCCGACCTCATGCACCGCGCCATGGAGCTTGATGTCGAAGGAATAACGCAGGCCGCTGCCACCGCTTTCCTTTTCCAGCTCCTCGGCAACGATCTTTCCATGCACGGTCTTCATTGCCGTGGCACGCGCCTGCTTGAGAGTGACCTTGGCATCCTTCAGGTACTGGGCACCATCGAGTTTTGCCGCCATGGCGGCGCCGCTGACGCTTGCCAGTGCGATGCCCATGGCCAGCAGGATCGATGAACTCTTGGTATGAATCGGTTTCATGGAATATCCTCCAAGGAAATAGTTGAAGACACTTTGTGCTCTGTGTCGGCCCCACTATCCGGCGCCGGCCTTAGTCCAGCCTTAGTCGGACCGACACGCCAATTTCGCGTTCAGAATCACTTCAGGTTCGAAGCATCAGGGCCTGGGAAAAGCAGGTTCACCCATTGGTTTCCAGGACTCGGACTGCAGATGCCCGACATGACCGACAAACCCGCCGCTTCGCCGGCCGATCCGTCCCGGGCGAAGGGGCGCATCAAGTACGCCGCGCGGCGACGCATGCTGGGCCGCATCCTGGATCGCAGGCTCGCCGCGATCGATACAGGGCTTTGCCTGCCCGGAGCACTTCCCGCTCGAGGCATTTACCGCATCCTGGTCATCCGCCCCAATCACCGACTCGGCAACACGGTGCTGGTCACGCCCCTGCTCAAGGAACTGGAAACCCTCTACCCCGGGGCGGCCATCGACATCGTCAGCGCCGGACATGCCGGTGACCTTCTGCTCTCGTCGCGATTCCAGATGCATCGCGTATTCAGTTTCCATCACCGTATCGCACGGCACCTTCCGTCCTCGATCAAGCTGTTGCGCGAGATGCGCAAGAGCACCTACGACCTGGCCATCGATGCGTGCAGCGGATCCAATTCCGGACGCCTGCTGCTGGGCCTGAGCAACGCCCGGTACAAGCTCGCGTTTGCACATGACGAGAACACGCCGGGTCCGCTGTCCGCCTATGAGGACAACTGCCCCGAGCACATGGCCCTGCGCAGTGTGCACCTGCTGCGGATGGCATATGCCAGGGCAATCGAGAAACCCTGGCCCATGCTCGACCTGGACCTGAGCCCCGAGGAAGAGCGTGATGGCGCGCGGGCGCTCAAGTCGATCGTCGACACCATTGAAGGACATGCAGACGATGGCCCCGTGGTGGGCGTGTTCGCCAACGCCACGGGCGCAAAATGCTACCCGGAATCCTGGTGGGCCGCATTCGTGTCCAAGCTGCAGAAGCAGCGCCCGCAGATCCGCATCGTCGATGTGCTTGCCGAACACGGAAACTCGCAGTTGCCTGGTGACATGGCGCCGTACTTTTCGCGCCACCTGCGGCGGATGGCCTCGGTCCTGGGGGCCATGGATGCCTTCATCAGCGCCGACTGCGGCGTGATGCACCTGGCGGTGGCTGCCGGGGTGCCGACGCTGGGCCTGTTTTCCCAGGACAACATGCAAAAGTATGCACCCTACGGCGGGGTCAACGACGCCATGCAAACACGCAAGGACACGCTCGACATGGAGGCTTTCGAAGCTGCCATGGCCTGGATCGACCAGGCGCTGGAGCACACAGGCAAACAAAGGCGCATACGATGAACCAGACCGAACAGGGGATGACCCACGAAATCGAGGAACAGGGACAATGGCTGTTCCACAGGCGCAGCTATTTTGGCCTGGTGATCCTACCCGCATTGGCGCTGGCGATCCTTTACCCCGGCCCGCCCAGTGGACCTGAAGTGCAGCATCATCCCGACATGCTCGGTGTCATCGGCCTGCTGATCTCTGTGCTGGGACTGCTGGTGCGATGGATCACCGCCGGCACGGTGCCTGCGGATACCTCGCGCCGGAGCACGCGGGAGTTGCGCGCCGATACACTCAACAGCGTCGGCATGTACTCGGTGGTCCGCCATCCGCTGTATCTGGCCAACACGCTGATCGTCACCGGCTTCGTGGTCGCGGTCGGTTCAATCTGGTTCTTCGTGATGTTCCAGCTTGCCCATGCGCTGTATATCGAGCGCGTGATGGCTGCCGAGGAGCGGTTCCTGAAACAGATGCACGGCGACGCATGGAAAGACTGGGCCGCACGCACGCCCGCGCTGATCCCGCGCCTGCGACTGTGGCAATCCAACCCGATGCTCTACAGCGTGCGCACGGTGCTGCGCCGTGAATACAATGGCGTGTTCATGCTGGCCCTGGCCTTTTTCGTGCTGCAGGCGGCACGGGCCATGACTACCGGGCACATGGGCCTGCGCCAGTGGATCGGCCAGGACCACCTGTGGTTGGGACTGCTTGTGGCTGCCGGCGTCCTGTTCCTGTTGTTGCGCACGCTCAAGCGTCATACGCGCCTGCTGCACGTGTCCGGACGCTGATCCCCTGCCCGCTAGCGCGACCCATGCCCGGCGATGCCGGCGTAAGTGTCGGGAAAGGTGGCTGCGCTAGCTTGCCCTCAACAGGCCTTTGCCTGCCTGCACAAGGATCCATCATGCGTAGCGCACGAACATTGATCCTGCTGCTCGGTCTGGCCGTGACGTCCCTGGCGCATGCCGCCGGTGGTCCGCTGGGCATCGACCACAAGCTGCACTATGACAACCACGGCATCTGGAAACGCACCACCCAGAAGGACTTGCAATACGCCATGGTTCTGACCGTGGTGGGCGGCTCCTTCGCGCTGGGCGACCAGAACAAGCTGGGCGACACCTTCTGGCGATCACTGGACGCCGTCGCGATCTCCAGCACCGGCGCCCAGGTGCTGAAGTGGACGTTCCAGCGCAAGCGCCCCTCGCAAACTGACAGCCCGAACCAGTTCTTCAAGGGCGCCCAGTACCAGAGTTTTCCCAGCGGCGAGGTGACTGCGATCAGCGCTGCGGTCACACCATTCATCGCCCGCTACGGCAGCGATCATCCGGCCGTCTACGCACTGGCCCTGCTGCCTGTCTACGATGCCCTGGCGCGCATGAAGGTGCACGGCCACTGGCAAAGTGATGTGCTGGCGGGCGCGGCGCTGGGCACGGGGATCGGCATATGGGCCACGCGGCGCAAGAGCCCGTTGATCGTAGGCTGGCTGCCAGGCGGTTTCAGCATCGGTTTCGTGCATCGGTTCTGAACGCCCCCCTTTCAATCGTCTTCGCCCCACAGCAGGCGTGCATGCAGTCGCTGTCCGGCATCCAGCATGAAGCACAGGCGAAAACCCAGGGCTGTTGCCGCCGCATCGGCAAGGCTCAGGCCCAGACCCGCGTGGCCTTCGGTGTTCTGGCTATGCTTGCGCCAGTGTCGCTGGCCCAGATGCACGACCTCCTCCGCAGTCAGATCAGGCGCAGCATTGCTGATCACCAGCGCGCCAGCGTCCCAGGCCACGTCGACACGTCCTGCCGATGGAGCATAGGCGACCGCATTGCGCAGCAGGTTGCCCACGATCATGCCCAGCAACGTGGCGTCGGTGACCAGCGATACGGACGCTTCAGGCCGGTGCAGATGGATGTGCATCTGGCGGCGCTGCACCCCATCTTCGACCTGCTCCAGTTGCTGGACGACCAGTGATTGCATATCCACGCTGCGCTGTTCGACATGCTCAAGCCCCGCTTCCAGCCGCGTCAGCAGCAGCAATCCGGCCACGGTGCCCTCCAGCTCGCCACTGATGTCGCTCACGTCATCCAGGATTTCCCTGGCTGAACGCCCGCTCGGGTGCCGTCGCTCGATGTCCACCAACGCGCGCAGCTCGGCCAGCCGCGTGCGGGTCTCATGGGCGAGTGCCCCGGCGAAGCGGCGCTCGCGGGCCATGCCCTCGTCCATGCGTTCGAGCACTTCGTTGAAACGCACCGTCAGCGGCGCCAGCTCACGTGTGGTGGCTGGCTCCAGACGCTGGCCTGGCGCGTTCGGTCCGATGCTGCGAATCGAGTCACCCAGCATCGCCAGTGGCTTGAGGCCACGCCGGACCAGTACCGGTGACAGCAACAGCACCGCAAGCAGGGCCAGCAACGGCGTCAACAGCAGGATCGCATCGATGTCATACAGGATGATGTCCAGCTGATCGCGTGAGCGCAGCAGCAGGAAGCGACAGACCGGACCGGCGCCAGCGGCGCTGCTGGCCGTGACATGTTCATTGGGATCCGGACTGAAGCGAAACCAGACCGCGCGACTGGGCACGCCGTCGACCTCGACATTGGCGAATGCCGGCGAATTCGCCTGGTGATCGACCCAGTCCCGGGGAACGCCTGCAGGCAAAGGACGGCTTTGCAGGTGCATGCCGTTTGCGCAAAATACCGCATACGAGGAGTGTGTCGTGCCCAGAAGCATGTGCGAGGGATCGGGCCGCAACACCTCCATGCTCAGGCCATGCGGTCCATACTCGATCAGTGCCGCCATGGCCTGCGCCTGCAGCACCAGGCTGGAATCGAACCGCTTGTGCATCTCGGCATCGACCATGTGGTCCGTGACAAACGCCTCTACACCCAGCAGCAGCACCGTGCTGATGCCCAGCATCACCACGATGCGACGGGTCATGGAGCGCAGCTTCACGGGATCAGGTATCCCGCGCCGCGGCGGGTCTGGATCAGATCGTCGCCGATCGCCGAAGCCAGTTTCCTGCGCAAGCCGAACACCAGCACCTCGATGCTGCGATCCGACGCCCTGGAATCGCTGCCGGCAACCCGTTCGAGGATCTCGCTGCGACTGAACACGCGCCCGCGATGGCGTGCCAGCAACACCAGCAATGCAAACTCGCGCGGGGTCAGCGAAAGCGTATTTGCGCCCACACAGACACGATGCGCACGCAGATCGATCCTGAGCGGGCCGATCTCCAGTTCCGGCGCATGCGCCAGCTTGGGGCGCCGCGCAAGCGCATGCAGGCGGGCCAGCAGTTCATCGAAGGCAAACGGTTTGACGAGGTAGTCGTCGGCGCCGCTATCCAGGGCGGTGACACGATCCTGTACCTGGTCGCGCGCCGAAAGAACCAGCACGCGCGGCTGCACTGCCGCGGAAGGCATGACGCGCAGCAAGGCAAGGCCATCCATTCGCGGGAGCATCAGGTCAAGCACCATCAGATCGTACTCGTAGGTCTCAAGGAACGAACGCCCCTCGATACCGTCAACCGCAGTATCGACCGTGAAGCCTTCGGCCTCCAGACCGCGACGCACGGTTTCACGCAGACGCTCGGAGTCTTCTACCAGTAACAGCTTCATGTGCCCTGCCGGCCCCGCTGTGGAGTGAAAACCATGGTGCCATGTCCTTGCACAGGCGGCGATCCGAGCACTGATCGCAGTGCCACCGTCAAGCCTTCGCAACGACCCTCAATAAAACTCGTACTCGATACGAAAACGTACGGTCGTGTTGGGCGTGTTGCGGGTCAAGCCCGTCAGGATGGCGGCGTCATACGTGAGCTTGTGCCCGTCGCCCAGCGATGCCATGCCAATCAGTGCCGGCCCGGCTCGAAGCTTGTCGGAATGCAGGCGGCCGAAATTGCCGAGCGAGCCGAAGACCTGCACTCCAGGCTGCAGTTCCGGGCTCACGCGGTATTTCCACTGCGCCACGTACTTGAATTCGGTGGGACGCCGCGCGCCCGGATCCCGGATCCGGCTGATCTGGCGCGCAGCAAGCAGGTTGAGGTTGACCTGGGAACGCCCCCACTCCTTCTGGAACATCGGGCCCAGCTGGAAATCGTTGCTCCGCTGCAGACGGTTGTGGCCCAGCTCGGCAAAGATGCCCATGTCCAACCAGTAACGGCCATGATCGGTCAGCTGGAACACGTTTTCCCATTCGAATGCCTCCAGCCTGGCCGGTGCGGCAGGGACCTGCGAATATTCGGCAACGAACTCGGTCCTCCACCACGGTGTCAGGCCGTAGGCCAAGGCCAGCTTGCTGGCGCGCTCACCGGTGGCGGGGTGGCTCCAGTCCTGGACACCACCTTGCAGCTCAAGCTCCCATTCGCGCCAATGCACGATGGGCGAATACACGCTGTCGGCGGGGCCCGCCGATGCGCGCGGCGCGATCAAGGCGCACAGCAGCAGAGCACACGGGATCAGGCCGCGACGGAATGTCGTGGAAAACATCGATATCATCCTGGGAACTCGGGGCCGCAACAGATGTTCCGACCCCTGGAATGCTACCCCGGCTCAGGTCGCCGCAGGGGTCGCGACGTGACCTACGCTGGAGTCCGGCTTGGGTTTGCGCGGAGTGCGGCCGACCATTTTCATGCCCGCCACCATCAACACCAGAGTGGTGAGATAGAACAGCAGCATCATGCCGGACGGACGCGCGTCATAGCCGACAAGGATATGCAGAGTCTGGCCGACCACGGAACGGTCGGAAAGGATCCCGGAGGTATTCCACAACTGGCCACCCAGCGTCGGCAGGAGGTCAGCCTGGACCAGGTAGCGTGAAGCATTCGCGGCCAGCCCCGAAGCCAGCAGGACAAGCATCCAGTTGGTGGTGGAGAAGAAGTGACGCACGGGGATGCGCAGCAGGCCGAAATACAGCGCGAAGCCGACCGCGCTACCACCGGCGATCCCTATGGCGATGCCCGGCACCAGTCCGGTCGCGCCTCCGGCCATCATGCCGTACAGGAACAGCACCACTTCCGAGCCTTCACGCAACACGGCAAGCGCAACCACCGCAAGCAGCATGGCCAGGGAGCTGGACCCGGCCTTCACGGCGCTGCCCACATCCTGCATGTGCCGGGACAGTTCGCGCGCATGCGTGGACATCCAGATCACGTGCCAGCCGATCATCAGCACGGCGGCCAGGAGCACGGAGGCATTGAACACCTCCTGGCCCATGCCACCCACGGCGCCGGCGATCACACCGGCAAGACCGGCGACCACCGAGGCACCGACCACGCCCAGCCCGATCCCGCTGGCGATGAACAGGCCTCGACGGGTCACGCCGCGCGTTGCGGCGGCGACGATGGTGACGATCAGCGCGGCCTCGAGGACCTCACGAAAAACAAGTAGTGCAATACCCCACATGATCCATTACTCCACGATCAGCGTGCCTTTGGCGGTGTTCTGGTGGAAATCGCCGAAAAATTTGTAATGGCCCGCATCAAGCGGACCCACGTAGATCGTGATCTGTGCATTGGGCATCACGATCTTCTCGCGATTGAAATCGCTGCTCTCGAATTCCTCCGGTGTCGCATCCTTGTTCACCACCACCAGCTTGAACTTGGTATGGGCGGGTACCTTCAGCTGGGTTGGCTGATAGCGATGGTTGTGGATGGTCAACGTGTACTGCGGCATGTCCCGGGCCTGGACGGCCAGTGGCAGGAAGAGCAGTACGCCGAGAAGCAGATGTTTCATGTTCGACTCCTGAATGCTGCAGCAAATGGTAATAGTTCGTATTCATGTCTACAAGACGGGTGCGACAACCCGTCCATCGCTGTTCAGGTTCGATCAGTGACCAGTTGGCGGCGTGTAGCGCAGGTTGTCGAGCAAGCGGGTCCGGGGGCGCTGGATCACCAGGAACCCGTCACCCGCAACCTGATGGCAGGCGGTGCATGAAGCGGAAAGTCGGTCGTAGGCCTTGCTGAACGCGGCACGGTCATGTTTCGCCAGCGCCTGCATCACGTTCTTGACGGCCGGATCCATGATCGACGGCATCACCTCGGACAGCTTCTGCGGCTGCAACTGGGCGGCGTCAGCGTGGGTCTTCTCGATATGTTCCAGTGCCTCGTTGAGCTCACCCACCATGAAGTAGGCCAGATTCCAGTTGCCGGCCTGGCCCGCCCACCACAGACGGTCATGCCGGATCTGCAGGTTCAGCATCTGCTGACCCAACTCCTGCGGCTGGAACTGCTGCGCCTGAAGCCGCATGATCTGCGCGCGCAGCGCGTCGATCTGCGCCTGCTGGCTCTGCGGCGCTGAAGCAGCCCACACCGTGATCGTCGTCAGCGGCACGATCAACAGTGCCCGCAGGAACAGGGACAAAAGGGAAGTTCGCATCAAAACCATACACTATTGAATAGGAATGATTCTCATTATTTCATAGCACATCCCCCCTGCCAAGCCCCTGCAGCACACGCCGCCAGCGGACATGCGCAGCAGTCCGGGCGTGTCCCCGTTATCATGCACCCTTGGAACAACCATGCCGGAGACCGTTGTGTACGAAACCCTTCTGACCCGACGCGAAGGCAGCCTGGCCCACATCACGCTGAACCGGCCCGAGCTCCACAATGCCTTCAACGACACGCTGGTGGCCGAGCTCACCCATGTGCTCGAGGCTGTGGAACACGAAGACAGCATTCATGCGGTGCTGCTTACCGGCGCTGGAAAGAGCTTTTGCGCTGGCGCGGATACCCGCTGGATGCGCGGCATGGCCGCGTCCAGCAAACTCGAGAACAAGGAGGACGCGCTGCGTCTTGCACGCCTGATGCGGGTCCTGAACTTCCTTTCCAAGCCGACCATCGCACGCGTCAACGGTGCGACATATGGCGGAGGCATCGGCCTGGTATCGTGCTGCGATATCGCCATTGGCAGTGCCGATGCGAGCTTTGCGCTGTCCGAAGTGAAGCTTGGCCTGGTGCCCGCCACCATTGCTCCGTACGTGGTGGCCGCGATCGGCCTGCGTCATGCGCGTCGATTGTTCGTGAGCGGCGAAGTGTTCGACGCCGATCACGCCGCGAAGATCGGTCTGCTGCACGAAGTCGTTGCAGCCGATCAGCTCGACGCCACCATCGACGGCGTGCTCAAGGCGCTCGACCGCACCGGGCCGCTTGCCCGCCGCGAGGCCAAGCGTCTGGCCCTGCACATGGGGGACATGGAAAGAACCTCCGCGTCGCGAATGGATGCGCACAATGCCGAACTGATCGCCCGCCTCAGGATCAGCAAGGAAGGTCAGGAAGGCCTTGGCGCGTTCCTGGACAAGCGTGCACCGGAATGGATGGGGCCCGACTCCGGCTGAACCGCCCGTTCGCATCCGCCTGCCGCCGAATCCACAAGGAATCCTCCAACGCATGTTCCAACGCATCCTGATTGCCAATCGCGGCGAAATCGCGTGCCGCGTGATCCGCACCTGCCGACGCCTCGGCATCGAGACCGTGGCGGTGTACTCGCAAGCCGACGCCGACGCCCAACACGTGCGCCAGGCCGACCGCGCCTACCCGATCGGCGGCCCGCGGCCGGCCGACTCCTACCTGCGCATCGAGTCCATCCTCGATGCCGCCAGGCGCAGCGGCGCCGAGGCCATCCACCCCGGGTATGGCTTCCTTTCCGAAAATGCCGATTTTGCCCGCGCCTGTGCCGAAGCCGGCATCGTGTTCATCGGCCCGAAACCGGAAAGCATGGAAGCGATGGCGTCCAAGGCCGAGGCCAAGGCGCTGATGAGCAGGAACGAGGTCCCTGTCGTGCCCGGGTATCACGGGGCTGATCAGGAGGCCGGCACGCTGGCCGAACAGGCTCGCGACACCGGTTTTCCGCTGATGATCAAGGCTGCGGCTGGCGGCGGTGGAAAAGGCATGCGCATCGTGCACGAGGCCTCCGGATTCGACGCCGCACTGGAATCCGCGCGACGCGAGGCACAAAGCAGTTTCGGCGACGCGCGCGTGATCCTGGAACGTTACGTCGAGCATCCGCGCCACATCGAGTTCCAGGTGTTCGGCGACAACCACGGCCATGTCATCCACCTCAACGAACGCGAATGTTCAGCCCAGCGCCGCTATCAGAAAGTGCTGGAGGAGACGCCTTCGCCATTCCTGACCCCCGAGCGCCGCGCGAGCATGGGCGCTGCCGCGGTGGCCGCCGCGCGAGCGGTCGACTACGTGGGTGCGGGCACGGTGGAATTCATCGTCAATGGCGACGGCGAGTTCTTCTTCATGGAAATGAACACGCGCCTGCAGGTCGAGCACCCGGTCACCGAGATGACCCTCGGGCTGGACCTGGTGGAATGGCAGTTGCGCGTGGCTGCGGGCGAACCGCTGCCGCTGCGCCAGGAGGATGTGCAGGCACACGGCCACGCCATCGAAGTGCGCCTGTATGCCGAGGACCCGGAGCAGAACTTCCTGCCCGCTTCGGGTCGCCTGCAGCGTCTGCGCCTGCCGCAGCCGGGTCCGCATGTGCGGCTGGATTCGGGCGTGATCGAGGGCGACACCGTCAGCATCTTCTACGACCCGATGATCGCCAAGCTGATCGTGCACGACGAAGACCGCCCGCGCGCCCTGGCCCGCCTGCACACGGCGTTGACGGGCAGCGATATCATCGGGCCAAAATCCAACATTGCCTTCCTCGAGCGTCTGATCGAGCATCCGAGCGTGGTCGAGGCCACCATCGATACCGGTTACCTGGACCGCAATCTCGAGCCGTTCATCGCCACCGGAGAACTTTCTGAAACGGCCCTGCTCGCCGCTGCAACGGCGATGCTGCTGGAGGAGGAACTGCAGGCCAGCGCACGGCTCCAGACCAGCGATCCGCACAGCCCCTGGGCCCGCGCCGATGCCTGGCGCATCGGACACGCGGGCAAGCGTATCGTCGCACTGGTGCATCAGGGCGAACGCCACGAAGTGGACGCCACCGGAGATCACGGGAACTACAGCCTGCGCCTGGAAGATCGTGTCGTGGACATCGCGCACGCGCGCATGGACGACAGCGAGCTCGGCCTGCAGCTGGACGGCATCGCCTACCGTCTTCCGCTGCTGGCCGGATATGGGCGCGTGGTGCTGCATCTGCAGGGCCGCCGCCATGTTTTCGAACATGCACCTGCATTCGAATACCGCCCCGACGAGGCCACCGGGGGCGACGTCGTCACCGCGCCGATGCCGGGCCGCGTCGTGCTGATCAAGGCCGCAGCGGGTGACGAGGTCGCCGAAGGTGATGAACTGCTGGTGATGGAAGCCATGAAAATGGAGCTCTCGCTGAAGGCCCCGCGCGCGGGCACCATCGAGCACATCAGCGCCGGGGAAGGCGAGTTCGTCGAGGCAGACGTGGTGCTGGTGCGCTTCGTGGCCGGGGAGGATACGGCGTGAGCAACCTGCCCGAAAGCGTTCGCATCGTCGAGGTCGGCGCGCGCGACGGACTGCAGAACGAGAAGACCGTGATCCCGACGGCGACCAAGATCGAGCTCATCGACCAGCTCGCGAGCTGCGGCCTGCGCACCATCGAAGCTACCAGCTTCGTCAGTCCCAAGTGGATACCGCAACTGGCCGACGCCGCCGAGGTCTACCAGGGCATCGACAAGCGCGATGGCGTGCGCTATCCCGTACTGGTGCCGAACATGAAGGGCTACCAGCGCTCACGCCAGGTCCAGGTGCGCGAGATCGCCGTGTTCAGCGCCGCCAGCGAGGCGTTCAACCGCAAGAACATCAACGCCTCGATCGACGAATCGCTGGAACGATTCGAACCGGTCCTGGAGCAGGCGCGCGCCGACGGCGTGCGTGTGCGGGGCTACGTCTCCACCGTGCTCGGCTGTCCCTATCAGGGGGACGTGCCAGTGGCCGACGTGGTGCGCGTGGCCGAACGCCTGCACGCCATGGGCTGCTACGAGATCTCGCTGGGCGACACCATCGGCGTGGGCACACCGGAAAAGGCGCGTGCAATGCTGCTCGCGGTCGCGCAGTCGGTGCCGATGTCGGCACTGGCCGTGCATTTTCATGACACCTACGGCCAGGCCCTGGCCAACATCCTGGCCTGCCTGGAGGAAGGCGTGGCCGTGGTCGACAGCGCCGTGTCGGGCACCGGCGGTTGCCCCTATGCGCACGGTGCCACCGGCAATGTCGCCACCGAGGACGTCGCCTACATGCTCGCCGGAATGGGTATTGCCACCGGCATCGACCTGGACGCCCTGGTGCAGACCGGACGATGGCTTTCCGAGGCGCTTGGACGCACCACCTCGAGCCGCGTGGCTCGTGCGATGGCGCCGGCATGAACCCATGAAAAACAATAGATTGCCGGACTAATCACACAAGAATTCGAGCCTAAGCCAAAGGCCGCCCAGTGAAGCCCGCCGAGCGGCCTGGCCTGCAGCCCATGGCAGGCGTCGGTTACCATGGTGGTTTTCCAGCAGGACACCTCAGCATGCAGCTCAATCAGATCAAGGCCGTCATCACCGGCGGCGCTTCGGGACTCGGCAATGCGGTAGCCCGCCACCTGATCGCGCAAGGCGGCAAGGTGGTGCTGTTCGACGTCAACGAGGACAAGGGCAATGCGGCCGCGACCGCGCTGGGCGGTGAGGCGCACTTCCTGCGCACCGACGTCACTTCCGAAGAAGACGTCGCAGCCCATATCGATCAGGCAAATGCCGCGATGGGCGGCCTGAACGCCCTGATCAACTGCGCGGGCATTCTCGGCGCGGGACGTGTGCTCGGACGCGAGGCGCCGATGGCGCTGTCCAACTTTTCGACCACGGTGATGGTCAACCTGGTCGGCAGCTTCAACGTGGCCAAGGCTGCGGCCAACCGCATGCAGCACAACGAGCCCGGCGAGGACGGCGAGCGCGGCGTGATCGTGAATACCGCCTCGGTCGCGGCCTACGAAGGCCAGATCGGCCAGGCCGCGTATTCGGCGTCCAAGGGTGGCGTGGTCGGCATGACCCTGCCGATGGCGCGCGAACTGGCGCGCTTCGGGATCCGCGTGGCGACCATCGCCCCAGGCATTTTCTGGACCCCGATGGTTGACGGCATGCCCGAGCAGGTGCAGGAGTCCCTGTCGGCCTCGATCCCGTTTCCGTCGCGCCTGGGCAAACCCGAGGAGTATGCGCAACTGGCCGCCTTCATCCTGTCCAACCGCTACATCAACGGCGAAACCATCCGCCTGGATGGCGCCGTCCGCATGCAGCCCAGGTAAACCGGCACCGTCCATGCGAGGTTCCTTCCCGTATCCAGTACAAATGCTGCGCGCAGGATGGCCGCGGGCCAGGATCATTGCCGGACAAGGTCCGTGAGTTGCCGGGCGCCGATGGTCCGCTCCCATTCGGCGACCAGGGACCGGACCCGGGGTTCGCTGCGCCGGAGCTTGACGATCCGGTTTCGGCACGGCGATGGTGTGCGTATGGGGCGATGTACGCTGATCGCGCCGGCTACCGGACCCCACCCTTTCAACGAGGCATGGAAAACCCTATGACGTCATCCTACGAAGCCACCAGGGCATGGGCCGAGGCTGCCGATCGCCAGGATCCGCTGCGCGACTACCGCGAACGTTTCCTGATTCCGCCCCATGATGACGGCCAGACACTGTATTTCTGCGGCAACTCGCTCGGTCTCGAGCCCCGCGAGGTACGCGAGGCCGTCAACAGTGAGCTCGACTATTGGGGTGAACTGGGCGTGGAAGGCCACTTCAAGGGTCGCCAGCCCTGGTTGAGCTACAACGAATACGTGCGCGAGCACCTGGCTGAACTGGTCGGCGCCGAATCCGGCGAAGTGGTGGCCATGAATACGCTCAGCGTGAACCTGCACCTGCTGATGGTCAGCTTCTACCGACCCGACGCAACGCGCCACAAGATCCTGATCGAGGGTGGCGCCTTTCCCACCGACCGCTATGCAGTGGAGTCACAGATCCGCTTTCACGGCTTCGATCCTGCCGAATCACTGATTGAGCTGGCGCCGGACGAGGCCAATGGCACCCTTTCCATGCAGGCCATCGAGCAGGCGCTGGACGAGCACGGCCCGAGCACGGCGCTGGTCCTGCTCCCGGGCGTGCAGTACCGTACCGGCCAGGCATTCGACCTGGAGACCATCACGCGCAAGGCTCATGCGAAGGGCTGCATGGTCGGATTCGACCTCGCGCATGCGGTGGGCAATGTGCCGCTGGCCCTGCACGACAGCGGACCGGATTTCGCCGTCTGGTGCCACTACAAGTACGTCAACAGCGGACCGGGCGCCGTGGGCGGTGCTTTCGTGCATGCCCGCCACGCGCATAGCGACCGACCCCGTTTCGCCGGATGGTGGGGACACGACAAGGCCACACGCTTCCAGATGGGACCGCATTTCGACCCCACCCCGGGCGCCGAGGGTTGGCAGCTGTCCAACCCGCCGATCCTGGCGATGGTGCCACTGCGCGTCTCGCTGCAGATGTTCCACCAGGCGGGCATGAAGACCCTGCGTGAAAAATCCCTGCGCTTGACGGGATACCTGGAGTGGCTGGTCGACTCGCAACTGTCGGACACTCTCGAGGTGCTCACACCGCGCGAACCCTCACGACGCGGCGCGCAACTGTCGATCCGCGTGCTGGATGGACGCGAGCGCGGCCGCGCACTGTTTGATCATCTGGTCGGGCAAGGCATCATCGGCGACTGGCGCGAACCGGACGTGATCCGCATTTCTCCGGCTCCCATGTATAACCGTTTCCAGGACTGTCTGGGTTTCTGCGAGGCTGTGAAAGCATGGCGCGAAGGGCCCTGAATCCAACCCGCTGACAACCGGAAAAACTCCCGCGGACTTGCCTCGCGGGCCATTTTATCGGAATGTCGGTGTCCGTCCCCACGAAAATACGGTACTCGACATGCATAGAACGTACGCCATATCCCTTGGCATGTTGCTTTTCCTGGCCACTCCGCTGGCGCTGGCCAAACCACCACAGCATGACGCCATCCCGGGTAGCGCGCTGGACGCCACGGCGCCACCCACCACCCGTCAGGCCCTGGCCGCAGCCAAGCCCGTCACCGCCCGTCACGCCATGGTCGTGACGGCCCAGCACCTGGCCACGCACGTCGGCGTGAACATCCTCAAGGAAGGCGGCAACGCCGTCGACGCCGCCGTGGCCGTCGGCTACGCGTTGGCCGTGGTGCACCCGTGCTGCGGCAACATCGGCGGCGGCGGATTCATGGTGGTCCACCTCAAGGATGGCAAGAACCTGTTTCTGGACTTCCGCGAGAAGGCGCCGCTGGCAGCCACCACCGACATGTATCAGGACAAGAACGGCAAGGTGGTCAAGGCACGCAGCACCAAGTCCTATCTTGGCGTGGGCGTGCCCGGCACCGTGATGGGCCTGAACGCCGCGCTGAAGAAATACGGCACGATGTCGCTGGCCCAGGTCATCGATCCGGCCATCCAGCTGGCGCGCAAGGGCTATATCCTGCAGCAGGGCGACGTGAACATCCTGCATGAGCGCACCAAGACCTTTGCCGAATCGCCCAAAGTGGCCTCCATCTTCCTGAAGGACGGCAAACCCCTGCAAGTCGGTGACCGCCTGGTGCAACCGCAACTGGCGCACTCGTTGGAACTGATCCGCGACCACGGCACCAACGCCTTCTACCATGGCGCCATCGCCAAGCAGCTGGTCAAGTCCAGTCAGGCCCATGGCGGCATCTTGAGCATGCAGGACCTGGCTGACTACACCGTCAAGTGGGACAAGCCTGTCACCTGCAAATACCGCGGCTACACCATCGTCTCGGCCGCGCCGCCCAGCTCCGGTGGCGTGACGATGTGCGAGATCGTCGGCATCCTGCGCCCCTACCCACTGCGCAAGTGGGGCTACGGTTCAGTGAAAGCGGTGCATTACTTCATCGAGGCCGAGCGTCGCGCCTTTGCCGACCGCAACACCTACCTGGGCGATCCGGCCTTCGTGCACAACCCGATCGCGAAGCTGCTCAGCGCCAAACACGCCGCCAAGATGCGCAGCACCATCCAGCCGGACAAGGCCACGCCATCCAGCGAGATCTCCGGCAGCCTGGGCCCGGCCGAAGGCATGCACACCACGCATTTCTCGATCGTCGATGCGCATGGCAATGCGGTCAGCGTGACCTATACCCTCAACTACCTGTTCGGCATCGGCAAGATCGCCGGCAATACCGGTATCTTCCTCAACAACGAGATGGACGACTTCACTTCCAAGCCGGGGGTGCCGAACTCGTTCGGACTGGTGCAAGGCAAGATCAACCAGATCGAGCCGGGCAAACGTCCGCTGAGCTCGATGTCGCCCTCGCTGGTGCTCAACCGCCAGGGCAAGTTGTTCATGGTGACCGGAAGCCCGGGAGGCTCGACCATCATCTCGACCACGCTCGAAAGCATGATCAACGTGATCGACTTTGGCATGAACGCGCAGCAGGCCGTGGATGCGCCTCGCCTGCACATGCAGTGGTTGCCGGACGTGACAATGGTGGAGCCGGGCCTTCTGACCAAGGCCACCAAGGCAAAGCTTGAAGCCATGGGTCATCACTTCCGCGATATCCGCTCGTGGGGCGCGGACGAAGCCATTCTGCGCAATCCAAAGACCGGCCTGCTGGAAGGCGCCAACGACCGTCGCCGCCCCTCCGGACTGGCTGCCGGTTACTGATTGGCGTCGCCCGACACCGGTCGGGAACACAAGGGCCCGGGACCATGACGGTCCCGGGCCCTTGCTTGTCCACGCGATGGTTCAACTCCGGGACGCGGACTCAACCAGCGGGATTGAGGTGCCACAGCGCGGCATTGAGCACGGTCGCAAACCCGACCCATGCCAGATAGGGCAGCATCAACCAGCCGGCCCCGCGGTCGCGGCGGAAAAACGCCACCATGGTAACCACGATCAGCACCAGCAGCAGCACGATATCGATGAGGCCCCAGCCTAGCGCATGGCGGCCGAACACGATCCATGACCAGGCCGCGTTGGCGACCAGTTGCGCGCCCCACAGCCCCATTGCCACATCCAGGCCCACCCGCAGCCATACCCGCCATGCGGCGAAGGCCATGGTCAGATACAGCAAAGTCCAGGCGATCGGAAACACCAGGTTGGGCGGGGTGAAGAACGGCTGCTGCAAGGCGGCATACCAGTCCCCGGGCGGAAACAGGCTGCCGAGGGTCGCGACGATCGCGACCAGCAGCAGGAATACAAACAGAGCGATGGCGTTGCGCATGGTCGATCTCCCGCACATGAAGTGGCTGCAGCAGAATGCCCTGCTCCGGCCAGCATCGGCAAGCGGCGAAGGGTGCCGGCAACCTTGGGCGGGGTTCCGGCTACGGGTGGAGACACGCACAGGTGCCAGTGATCGAAGATCAGCCGAGAAACCGGACTTGATTCGCCACGTGCCCTTGCCCGGGGCACGGCAAGCATCGGTCAGCGAGCGATGTATCCGGAAACGGATCGAAACACTTCATGCGCGAGGACTTCAGGCGATTTGTCGATTTCCAAACGAATCGCTCTCTCTGGCGGAGCCTCCGGCTCCTCCAACAGCGCCAACTGACTGTCCAGGAGGTCGAGCGGCATGAAATGGCTGCGACGGTTTTGCAGGCGCTGCACCAGCAGCTCGTGCGTACCGTGAAGGTAAACAAAACACAGGTCGTCGTGACCTTCCACAATGATGTCGCGATAGGCGCGCCGCAAGGCCGAACAGGCAATGACCGCGCAACGTCCCTGCGAGCGCCAGTGCCGTATCGTCTGCGCAACCGCCTCCAGCCATGGCGCGCGATCGGCATCGTCGAGCGGGATGCCTTGGCGCATCTTTTCCACGTTGGCAGGAGGATGCAGCGCATCGCCCTCCAGAAAAAGCCAGTGCAGCTGCTGCGCAACCCGCTCGGCAATCGTCGATTTGCCGCACCCGGATACGCCCATAACCACGATGTATCGAATATGCATGATTCAATCGAATGGCTTGATCAAGGGGACATTGTTCCTGACACCTTGGCCCTTTGCCCATAGCTCACGCTACGGAAAACGGTGGATCTGCCTTCCTGCTGCTTTTTGGACCGCGTTTGTGAAAGCAATCGATCCCGCGAGCCAAGGCGAGCCGGCCCCGCGCAACGGCGGGGCCGACCGCATGCTGCAAGGTCCTCAGAAATCAAACGTCGCGGAGGCAAAATAGGCCCGGGGTTCTTCGTAGATCGCGCGCACGAAGGGATTCCCGTTGGAGGTCGTGTCACCATATCCGAAGGTGTAGTAGTGGCGGTTGAGCACGTTATCGACATACAGGGCAAGCTTCATGTCCTTCAACGTGCCATCACCGATACGCAGCGTGTCGCGCAGGGTGAAGTTGACCAC
>NZ_JAQIBU010000218.1 GCF_027858935.1 Oleiagrimonas sp.
CTTGCCGTGCATGATCTGCTTGGCCCGCACGACCTTGCCCCCGAACATCTGGCCCAGCGCCTGGTGACCCAGGCACACGCCGAAGATCGGCACCTCACCGGACAGCTGCTCGATCACCGACAGCGACACGCCGGCATCGTCGGGCGTGCCCGGACCAGGCGAGATCATGATCTGCGAGGGCCCGAGCGCGCGGATGGCCGCCACGTCCAGCGCGTCGTTGCGCACCACTCTCACCTCCTGGCCCAGTTCGCCCAGATACTGCACCAGGTTCCAGGTAAAGCTGTCGTAGTTGTCGATCATCAGCAACATATGCGACATATCTCTCTGTTTTTACTTAACGTTACAGCGGTAAATTAAAATTCATACCCGTATGGATACCCGCAATTTCTATTGATACCCTGCGCGGATGACCAGTACCCCGCTAGCAGCCTGTCGGACTAAGGAATAAAGTTTACCGCCTATCCTTCGTTGCCGTGCAGACCTATCCTTGGTTGCCGTACTGATCTGGGAGGCTGTGGAAAATTCGCGATCGAGAGAGGAAAGCTTGGTTGCGCCAAGGAATCCGGCGGCTGGCAGTAAAGGGGTTCACCCCCGATTTCACGGACACTTGCGAAAAGGCCGATAGAGGCCATCAGGAGTGTTCATGTCGAAGCGAAGAAAATTCAGTGCGGAGTCCAAGCGCAATGCGGTTGAACAGGCGAGCCAGCCGGACGTCAGTTGCGCCCAGGTGGCCCCGGAGTTGGACATCCGGGACAACCTGCTGACGCGCTGGAAACGGGAGGCCGAACACCAGACCAAGGTGATCTTCGGCGGCACCAGCGCGCCGCGGGAAGAGGAGCTGACGCGTTTGAAGCGCGAACTGGCCCGGGTGAAGAAGGAACGAGATTTTTTTCGACAAGCGGCGACGTTCTTTGGGAAGGGGTCATCCTGAGGTATCAGGTGATCGAACGTTGTCGTGATGAGTTTCCGATTCGGCTGATGTGCCGCTGCCTGCGGGTGTCGGTCAGCGGCGGCTACTACGGCTGCAGCAAGCGCTTGCCCAGTGTGCGCCAGCGCGACAATGAGCGTTTGCTCGGGCGCATGCGTGAGCTTCACGTTGACAGCCGTGGCGTGCTGGGCGCTTGCCGGATGCATGAGGATCTGGTCGCAGAAGGCGAGTCGGTCAGCCTGAATCGGGTGGCCCGACTGCTGGCGTCCGACGGCTTACCGGGCTGGCCGCGTCCGAAGCGCCGTTGCCAACGCGGTCAGCCGGGGCTTCCCCCGCCAGGCGTACCTAACTGGCTGGAACGGGACTTCACAGCACTGGAGCCCAGACCAAGTGGGTAACAGACATCACCGAGATCAAGACGGATGAAGGAAAGTTGTACCTGTGCATCGTGCTGGACCTGTTCGGCCAACTCGTCGTGGGCTGTTCGATGCATCATCGGCAAGATCGGCAAATGGTGATCCGGGCCGTGCAGATGGCCGTCTGGCAGCTCCAAGGCAACGAGCCGGTGATCCTGCACTCGGATAGTAATAATGCCGTTGCCAAGTTTCCCGGGCGACTTGACTCTCACAGCGATCGACCCGTCATAGACTTGGTGCGTTGGGATTTCCGGTCTTCCTGACCCACACTCTGATCGACGATGCGTGTCTTTCCTCGGACCTGTCGGTTGCCCGGGACTTCCTAACGGCGAGGTTTCACCTCGCCGATACCGTGTGACCCAAGAAGGGCCTGACTGCGCGTCACCTTACTGTCTTGTCCAGGGATCGGTTCGGTGAAGCCATTTCCTGACAGTCTTATGGGAGATTCGGAATGGATAGCAAGCAAGAAGTACACGTCCGCAAAGTCACTGGCGGCGTTGATACGCACAAGGATCTGCATGTTGCCGCCATCGTGGATGAACACAATGGTGTTCTGGGCAGTGAGTTTTTTTCGACCACCCGGCATGGGTACAAGCAGATGATCACCTGGATGCGTACGTTCGGCACAGTCGAACGCATCGGAGTGGAATGCACGGGTAGCTACGGTGCCGGATTGCTGCGTTATCTTGAGCCCCTCGGCATCGAGGTGCTCGAAGTGACGGCGCCCGACAAAACAGACCGCCGTAAACGTGGCAAGAACGACACCATCGATGCCGAGAATGCGGCCCATGCCGCGTTTGCGGGCATCCGTACCGTCACGCCCAAAACACGTGATGGGCTGGTCGAATCGTTGCGCGTGCTCAAGGTGTGCCGCAAGACTGCCGTTGCAGCGCGACGGATTGCGTTGCAAATGATCCAGATGGATATCGTCAGCGCTCCGGACGCACTACGTGAGTCGCTACGTCATATGACCCGCATGCAGTTGATCCGCACTCTTGCGGCATGGCGCCCCGATATAACAGGCTATCGAGAGGTGGTCATTGCCTATCGGATCGCGCTTAAATCCCTGGCCCGACGTTACCTTGAATTACATGACGAAATTGCCGATCTGGATGTGATGATTGCGGGCATTGTGCGGGAACTGGCCCCCGATCTCATTTCGCGCAATGCCGTGGGATACGAATCCGCGGCGCAACTACTGATCACCGCCGGCGACAACCCGGAACGCCTGGCTAGTGAGGCCAGCTTTGCCGCGCTTTGCGGTGTCAGCCCGATTCCAGCCTCGTCCGGGAAAGTCAGTCGGCACCGCCTCAACCGTGGTGGTGACAGAGCGGCCAACAGCGCGTTACATATCATCGCAATTGGACGCTTACGCACCGATCCGCGAACCAAGGCATACGTCAAGAAGCGTCTTACCGAGGGACACTCAAAGCTTGAGGCGATCCGTTGTCTGAAACGATACATCGCACGTGAAGTTTACTTCCTGCTCAAGGCTCGCACACAAAAGGTCAATCAGCTGCAAGCAACGGCTTGACAGTTAGAAGGGCGTCAGAGGCAGTCAGTTTCGAAGCGGTGACTATCAGAAGTATTTGCTGGCCAACGCCCTGGTGTGCTCGATGAGCGCCGTGGGCCACTGCGGAGACAACGCCGCATGCGAGGGCTTCTTCGGTCTGCTCAAGCGCGAACGGATTTACCGCATGACATATCCGACACTCGATGCGGCAAGAGCGGATGTGTTCGAATACATCGAGCGGCACCACAACCCAAGGATGCGGCGAAGGACCGCCAGGCAGGATTTGAAGTTTTCCACCCTTTCACAATCGTCCGTGATTTCGGGGTAGAACCCAATCGCTCAGGCTCATGTGTCGTTGGAATCACGACACCTCCTCCAGGCTCAGGTGTCATTGGAAGAGGCTATCTCTTGTGTAGCCCACCCCACCTGGGGTAGGCTAACGATCGATAAGGAGAAACAACCATGACAACGTTGAAGATAACCGGCATGACCTGTGGCCACTGCGTCAAAGCGGTGCAGCAGGCGCTCTCCGATGTACCCGGCGTGACCCGCGCCGAGGTGGATCTGCAGGCTCGTCAGGCACAGGTGGAAGGTTCCGCCGATGTTGATGCGCTGATCGCCGCCGTGCAGGAGGAAGGCTACGAGGCACGCGCGGCCTGATGGCTCCCCGAACGCAGGCAGCAACGCAGCTGAATATCGCCCCGTCTACGCGCGAGGACGCGACCACCCGGCTGCGCTCGATCAAGGGCCATGTGGAAGGGTTGCTGCGGATGATGGAGCGCGATGACGTGTACTGCGTGGACGCGCTCAAGCAGATTAAGGCGGTAAACGGCGCGCTGAACAAGACCGGCGACATGATCCTGCGCTGCCACCTCAAGCATCACGTGGTTACCGCCCATGAGCGCGGCGACGAGGACCGCATCATCGCCGAGCTGATGGAGCTGTTGAAGTATCGGTGAGGGAGCCATTGCAAATGACCAGCACAACCGAAGAAATCAGTTTTGTCGTCGACGGCATGACCTGCGGCTCGTGCGTGGCGCGCGTCGAGAAGAAGCTCAGACAGGTGCCGGGCGTATCGGAAGCACAGGTCAATCTGGCCACCGGCAAGGCGCGGGTGCGCTTCGAGCTGGCTCAGGGCAGGGCGAGCGAAATCCTGGCGCAGGTAGACAAGGCCGGCTACGCGCCGGCGCTTTCCGACAGCGACTTCAACGTGGCAGGCATGACCTGCGGCTCCTGCGTGGCGCGGGTGGAAAAAAAGCTGGCAAAGGTCGAAGGCGTTGTCAGCGCCTCGGTCAACCTCACCACCGAGCGCGCGCACGTCAGCTATGTCGCCGGCATGGCTAATCAGGACGCGCTGTTCGCGGCGGTGGAGAAGGCCGGTTACCAGCCGTCGGCGCTGACCCCCAAATCAGCGGCGAACGAGGAGCCTGCCGACGGCGCGGACGAAACGCAGCTACTGAAACACGCGCTGGTGCTGGCGGTGGTGTTCACCGTGCCGCTGTTCGCCATCGCGATGCTGCGGATGGTGCCTGCGGTGGGCATCACCATGGAGCGCATTCTGCCGCTGCGTGGCTGGCTGTGGATCGAGCTGGCGCTGGCGGTGCCGGTGCAGTTCATTGCCGGTCGGCGGTTTTACCGGCTCGGCTGGGGCGAGCTGCGGCATCTGGGGCCGGGCATGAACAGCCTGGTGATGATCGGCTCCAGCGCCGCGTTTTTCTATTCGCTGCTGGCGCTGCTGGTGCCGGGCATCTTCCCGACGGGCACCGCGCACACCTATTTCGACGCCGCCGGGATGATCATCACCCTGATCCTGCTCGGACGCTTTCTGGAAGCCCTGGCCAAGGGCCGCACCTCGCAGGCCATTCGCGGCCTGAGCAAACTGCAGGCAAAAACGGCCCGGGTGCAGCGCGGCGGCGATTTTCAGGATCTGCCGATCGATCAGGTGCAGGTGGACGACGTGATCGCGGTGCGACCGGGAGAACGCATCCCCGTCGATGGCGAAGTGCTGAGCGGTGAGAGCTACGTCGACGAAGCGATGATCAGCGGTGAACCGGGGCCGGTGGTCAAGCGCGTCGGTGATCGCGTGGTCGGCGGTACGGTCAACCAGAACGGCACGCTGCAATTCCGCACCGCCTGCGTCGGCGTTGACACGGTGCTCAGCCAGATCATAAAAATGGTGGAGGACGCGCAGGCGGAAAAGCCGAAGGTGCAGGAGCTGGCCGATCGCATCGCCGGGGTATTCGTGCCGGTGGTGATGGCGCTGGCGGTGCTCAGCTTTCTGCTGTGGCTGGTGCTCGGCCCGAACCCCGCACTGGCGCTCGCCTTCGTGGCAAGCGTGAGCGTGCTGCTGGTGGCATGCCCCTGCGCGATGGGCCTGGCTACGCCCACCGCCATCATGGTCGGCACCGGCAAGGGCGCGCAGTGGGGCGTGCTGTTTCGCCGCGGCACGGCGATGGAAATGCTGGCCGGCATCGATGCCGTGGTGCTGGACAAGACCGGCACGCTGACCGAAGGCAAGCCTCGTCTGACCGATTTTCACGCCGCCCCCGGTCACGATCACGACGAGGTTTTTCGCTTGGTGGCCGGTGCCGAAGCGGGCAGCGAGCATCCATTGGCCAAAGCCATTGTTTCGGCAGCGCGCGAGCAGGGATTGGACGTGCCCGCCATCGATCGCTTCGAAGCAATGACCGGCCTCGGGATCGACGCTCAGCTGCAGGATCGGCGCGTGCAAGTGGGCGCGGAACGCTATATGCGCGCGCTGGGTATTGACGTAGGCGCCCTTGCGCAGAATGCGCAAGCGCTGGCCAAGGCGGCCAAAACGCCGATCTATGCAGTGATCGACGGGCGACTCGCGGCGCTGATCGCGGTGGCCGACAGCGTGCGGCCGGAGAGCCGTGCCACCGTCGACGCCCTGCATGCGCTCGGTCTGGAAGTGGCCATGCTGACCGGTGATCAGCGCGCCACCGCCGAGGCGATTGCCGCCGAGCTCGGTATCGACCGCGTACTGGCCGAGGTGATGCCGGATGGTAAGGCCGCGGAGATCAAGCGGCTGCAGCGCGAGGGCAAAAAGGTGGCGTTCGTCGGCGACGGCATCAATGATGCGCCGGCGCTGGCCCAGGCCGAGGTCGGCGTGGCGATCGGCAGCGGCACCGATATCGCGATTGAATCGGCCGACGTGGTGCTGATGCGCAGTGACCTGAGCGGCGTGGTCAACGCCATCGCGCTGTCGCGACGCACGCTGGCCACCATTCGCGGCAACTTCGTCTGGGCCTACGGCTACAACGTGTTGCTGATTCCGCTGGCGGCAGGCGCGCTGTTTCCATTCACCGGCTGGATGCTCAACCCGATGGTCGCCGCGGGCGCCATGAGCGTGTCCAGCATTTTCGTGCTGGCGAACTCGCTGCGCTTGAAGCGCGTCAAACCGGCGCTGAAGCCGGTATCGAGTGGTCGTGCGGGCGCATCGCCGGCTGCTGCCACGCCTAGCCGCGAAGCGCAGCTAACGGCGTAGATCGATCTACCACTGACTCTCAACCTTTCAATGGAGATCACGTGCTTAGAACCATCGCCATTGCCAATATCGCTCTTTCCATCGTGCTGGCCCTGTGGGCCGTGGTCGACGTCAACCGGCGACCTCCAGCTATGAAGGTCATGCGCTTCGTTTGGCCGCTGACCTTTTTGTGGGGCGGCGTCTTTGCGCTGGCGATGTATCTGGGGTTCGGCCGCGCACCCGCGGGTGGTTCCGACAACCACGGCGAGCACCCGTTCTGGCAAAGCGTGGCGCTGGGCGTGACCCACTGCGGAGCCGGCTGTTCGCTGGCGGACATGCTGGTGGAGACCGGCATGTTCGTATTCGGCCTCGGGTTCGTGGTGCTCGGGCACGAGGTGTTCGGAAACTGGATCGTGGATTACGTGTTTGCGCTCGCCTTTGGAGTGATCTTCCAGTTCGGCGCCAAGGTGGCCATGTCCGACAAGCCCAAGCCGAAAATCTGGTGGGGCGCCTTCAAGACCGACTTCTGGTCGCTGACCTCCTGGCAGATCGGGATGTACGGCTGGATGGCGATCAGCATCTTCGTGTTGTTCGACGACCGGCTCATGAAACCCGATCACTGGGCGTTTTGGCTGATGATGCAGGTGGCGATGCTGGCCGGCTTCATCACCGCCTATCCGACCAATTGGGTACTAATCAGCAAGGGGATCAAGGAACGCATGTAACTTGCCAAGGCGCGCTTTGCAGTCAGAAGTTGGCCATGCATGCCGCTTTATCGCGCGTCGCGGAACACGGCGCGCAGGGCGAACACAGATGAATTCACACCTGGCCCCATGCTTCCTGCGCTCATAAAAATCGACAATCGGACATCGAGCTGGACACCCTGAAAGCAGCCGATCTTGCAGGCGATCGACTCGATCGTCGCCCATTGCGAGGCATGCTGGTTCTGGTGCTCGAACACCATACGAACCGCCCGCTCGCGGACCTCAGGAGAATACTTCGGGGACTTTTT
>NZ_JAQIBU010000222.1 GCF_027858935.1 Oleiagrimonas sp.
CGAAGCTGCGCCCCACTTGAAGGGCGAGTCCAGCGCATTCGTCATCGACATGCCCGAGATGAGCTATGCCGATTCCAACATGGAACAACCCGGCAAGCTGATGCGGGTCTCGGCGATCACGCTCAAGAACGGGCACAAGTACAGCGTGATGTTTGGTGACATCGTGAAAAAGATCGTGGCTGCGGCCAACAAGAGCCATTGGAGCAGCCACTTCCGTTTCCTCGGCGTCGCCTATGGCGGCGAGGGTGCTCCGGACTATCTGGTGGTCAGCTATGCCGGGAGCTGGGCCGAACTCGGCCAGAAATCTGATCCTCCGATGTGGGACATGGTCGCCAAGGTATACGGCAAGAAACAGGCAAACCAGATGCGCGCCCAGATCGGCGAAACCATTCTCAACCAGTCTTCGCACCTGGACAGCTACTCAAAGGACATGAGCTACATCCCTTCGGGCCATTGACCGGTCTGGCGTCTCTCCCGGGGCGGCGATGCCTGTCGCCGCCCCTTTCATGATTTCGCCACACCCCCATCTGCAAGCAAACGCGGAGCAAGTCGACATGCCCACGCACGAACTGAAGCATCGCAAAGCACCCCCGATCCTCATTACAATCGGGCATCATGAGTACCAACACGGCTAATAGTGGATCGCTGCGCGACTGGATCCTGTCGACCGCACGCAGCGGGCATGGCATCGACGATATTGTCAACATGATGCTGCGCGCGGGCTACAACCCTCGCCAGGCAAGACAGATCGTGGCCAAGACCCTGGATCGCCCTGCCGTGGCCTTCGACATGGCCATGCAGAGCCCGGGAGGCAAGCGCACGCGACATCCCGAACCTCCGTACCAGGTCGTGGCCGGGCACCGCACCGAAGTTTCAGTCTGTGTGGAAAAACCACCGATCCGGGTGCTCGAAGACCTGCTGAGCGCAGAGGAATGCGAGCAATTGATCGCACTTGCGCGTCCGCGACTGGACCGCTCGCGCACCGTCAACAAGGACGGCTCCAATCAACTCGACACCGCGCGCACCAGCAGCGGCATGTTCTTCAGCGTGGGCGAGACGCCTCTTATCGAGCGCATCGAGCATCGTCTGGCGGAACTGGTCGGCCTGCCCGCGATTCATGGCGAAGGCCTGCAAGTGCTCCACTACGAACCCGGTCAGCAGTACGAGCCGCACTACGACTGGTTCGATCCCAGCCAGCATGGCTACAAGGTACTGACCAGCAAGGGTGGCCAGCGCGTGGCCAGCGTGATCATGTATCTCAACGCACCCGCCAACGGCGGCGGCACCCATTTCCCCAAGGCGGGCGTGACTGTTTGTGCACGTCGCGGATCGGCGGTCTACTTCGCCTACCAGGGTGGCGACAAGGACTCCCTGCATGCGGGTCTTCCGGTGACCGAGGGCGAAAAGTGGATCGCCACCAAGTGGGTGCGCGAACTCCCGTACCGGTGATTCCGGCAAGGGATCCGGTGGTGGATGCCGGCCTTCATTGTTGCGACGCAACACGGGCTGCCTTATGCTTGCGCGCCCCCTCATGCTTAAAGCAAGGACTCCAAAATGAGCCTCGACCTGGTGACCGCCGGTAATGATGTGCCGGATGAGTGCAACGTCATCATCGAAATCCCGAAGGACGCCGAACCCGTCAAGTATGAGGTCGACAAGTCCAGCGGTGCGATCTTTGTCGACCGCGTGCTCACCACGCCGATGCGCTATCCCTGCAACTACGGCTACGTGCCCCACACCCTTGGCGGTGACGGCGATCCGCTCGACGCTTTGGTGATTCTGCCGCTACCGCTGATTCCCGCCGCAGTGATCCGCTGCCGGACCGTCGGCATGCTGCAGATGAGCGACGAGGCCGGCAGCGACGAGAAACTCCTGATGGTGCCGACCGCGAAGATCTTCAGCGGCTACGCGCACATCGACAACATCGACAAGGTCTCCGGCCACTGGCTCGACCGGATCGGCCACTTCTTCCAGCACTACAAGGACCTGGAAGAAGGCAAATGGGTCAAACTGGACGGCTGGGGAGATGCCGAGGCAGCACGCAAGGAACTGATTGCCGGCATCGAACGCTACAACGCCGAGCACGCCTGAAACGCTATCGCAGCGCCCCGGTTCCACTTGCACAATGCTGCCCCGGATGAGGGGTCGCAAGACATCGCAGGAAAGCGGCGGCACGTCCTTCAATCCGTCGCGCTGTCGGGGTTCGCCGTCAGCGCGCCTTGTAGGCGCGCAGGAACATATCCACCGCGGACTCCGCGTTGTCGATGATTTCCTGTTTGAACTGCTCGCAGGCATTGTCCACACAGCCCAGCAGACGACGCGTGTGCAGATCACCCTTGAGCAGGCACAGGAACTGGCTGGCTGCACGCGGGATGTCATCTATCACCAGGGTGCCGGCGCGCACCTGCTCGGCCAGCAGCACCTGCATCAACCTGCGTGATCGCATCGGGCCTTCTTCCCAGAGCATCTGCCCGAGTACGGCTTCGCCACTACCACATGCGCTGGCGATCGCACGCCAGATGCCGATGGTCTGCGGGTTGGTCATCAGATGGGCATGGTGACCGGCGATCTTCAGCAGCGCCTCACGCAGGGTGTCGCCCGGGGCAACCACGTATAGCTCTTCGGGCACCATGGCCTGGCAGCGCTGGCGCACGGCCTCGCGGAACAGCGAAGCCTTGTCGCCAAAGTGACTGTAGACGGTGAGCTTGGAAACCCCGGCTTGCGAGGCCACGGCGTCCATGCTGGTGTGCTCGAACCCGTGGTCGGTAAACAGCTCTTGTGCTGCCTGCAGGATCGCGGCGCGTTTTTCCATGTCCTTGGGGCGACCAGGACGATGGCATTTGACGGTCAAACTCATCGCACAGCTTCACAGCGTGGAATAATGTCTTTATTATACGGATCGGTTCATTTAATTCCAGCGAACCAGCGGACGGCCGCCACAACGGCCCCTGCCCTGGACATTAAGCCCTGCACATTCAGCCTTGTACTGCAGTCATGATGACTTCCAGCACTTCGAAACGAACGTCCCCGGCCGCAGTATGGGCCGGTCCAATCAGGCTGCTGCAGCGGACCGCGCCCGGATGTCTTGCAGAGACGTATAATCGACGCCTTTCCTTGGTGGATATGCGACATGACGATGAACTTCGAACTTGCCCGCCAGAACATGGTCGAGTACCAGATCCGCTCCTGGGAGGTCCTCGATCCCCGCGTGCTGGATGTCCTCGGACGCGTCCGCCGCGAAGACTTCGTTCCCGCCGCCTACCGTAACCTGGCCTTCTCCGACATGAGTGTGCCACTGGGGCACGGCGAGGAGATGATGCGACCGGTACTCGAAGGCAGAATGCTGCAGGCCCTGACACTGAACGGCAGCGAGGACGTGCTCGAGATCGGAACCGGCTCGGGCTTCGTCACGGGATGTCTGGCTACCCTGGCCCGACGCGTAGCCAGCGTCGATGTGCATGCCGACTTCACCGAGGAAGCTTCCAGGCGGCTGCGCGCAGCGGCCATCGATAATGTCGAACTGTTCACCGACGAAGCCGTCAACGCCTACCAGCCTGGCGGCGTTTTTGATGTCGTGGTCGTAACCGGGGCCGTACACACGATCCCGACCCGGTTCAACCGCTGGCTCAAGCCTGGTGGACGCATGTTCGTGATCCGCGGGCTCTCGCCGGCCATGGAAGCGGTGCTGCTGCATCACGAGGGCGAGGCACGATTCCGCGTGGAAAGCCTGTTCGAAACCGACCTGCCCTACCTTCAGCATGCCGAGCCCATGCGACATTTCACACTCTGAACAATCGCATGCAGAGATTTCCAGGACGAAGCCACATGAAGTATCCAATGCATTTGAAGACCCTGTTCCTTGCGATGACCCTAGCTGCCACGCCGATCCTCGCCCATGGCGAGGATCTGATGCAGGCCTACAGCGACGCCCTCGCCAACGATCCCCAACTGGCACTGGCCAACGCCAACCGCATGAGTGTCCATGAGGGCATCAGCCAGTCTCGCGCTGCGCTTTTGCCCCAGGTCGACGGCAGCCTCAGCCTGACCCAGGACAACCGCGGACGCTCCAACGGCAGCTATGTCGATCCCAATACCGGTCGTATCTTCGTGACACCGGCCACCGGCTACCTGCGCACCCGCAATATCTCGGCCACGTTGACCCAGAGTATCTTCAACTTCAGTAGTTACGAGAATCTCAAGGCCGCGCACGAGCAGTACGACAGCCAGGACGCCCAGTACAAGGCGGCCGAACAAAACCTGATGATCCGTGTGGCCACGGCGTACTTCAATGTGCTCACAGCCAAGGACCAGGTCGAGTTCAGCAAGGCCAACGAAAAGTCACTGGCCCGCGAGCTTGACCAGGCGCGACAGCGCTTCAAGGTCGGACTTTCGGCCATCACCGACGTGCAGGATGCAAAGGCCCAGCACGACGCCGCAAGGGCATCGCTGATCCGCGCAAAAAACGTCCTTGATGACGCGCGCGAGGCCCTGGTCCAAATCACCGACAAGCCGGCCACGGATCTCAAGACCCTGCGTCAGGACCTGCCCTTGAATCCGCCTACACCGAACGACTCCAGAGCCTGGGTCAAGACTGCTCTCGACAACAATCCGAGCATCCAGGCACAGATATACAACGTCGACGCGGCCGATAGCCAGATCAACTCGGCCCGGGGCGGCCATCTTCCGACCCTCAGCGCAAGTCTTTCCTATGGCAAATCATCGAACTGGAGCCAGAACCACGACTTCAACAACAGCCAGCCAAGCGACACCACCATTGGTCTGACCCTGCGCATCCCGATCTTTTCCGGCGGCCTGACCCAGTCAAAGGTTCGCCAATCCATATACCAGCGCAATGCCGCCCAGGACGGCCTGAAATCGCAACGCAGGCAAACCATTCGCGACACCCGCAACTACTATCGCTCGGTCATTGCAGGCATCAGCGAAGTCCAGGCGACCCGCCAGGCCGTGGAGTCGAACAAGAGCGCCCTGGAAGCCACCGAGGCGGGTTTCAAGGTCGGCACGCGCACCATCGTCGACGTGCTGATCAGCCAGCAGAACCTGACCAACGCGAAACAATCGTATTCTCAGGCGCGCCATCAGTTCGTGCTCAACAAGCTGCTCCTCAAGCAGGCTGCCGGAACCATCACGGTGAAGGATCTGCAACACGTCAACGCACTGCTGCAATAAGCCTGCGCAACCGCCACATCTCGATCGTCCTTCTGGTCCCGCCTGCAATTGTGCGGGACTTCAGTCGTCCATCAGCGGACGAATCAATGCCATGATGCGGTCGACAGCACCCTGCTCATGCTCAAATACCCTGCGCGCGG
>NZ_JAQIBU010000342.1 GCF_027858935.1 Oleiagrimonas sp.
GTGAAGCTCTACAACGACCACTTGCCCCATACAGCATTGGGGCACAGGACGCCTTTGCAGGCGATGCGGGCATGGCGCCAAAAGCGGCCCGATCTGTTTGTTAGGAGAACTAATAACCAAGCGGGACTAGACACGTAGGCATAAGGCTTGTAGTTGTCGGCGGCATGTATCTGGTTGGAGGCGGTGATTCCATCGAGAAACCAGACCTGATGCGCGATACCGGCGTGGTCGTTGTAGCTGTAGTGCGGGTTCTGCGTCCTGAAGTCGAAGCTGATGTGCGCCTGGGAGTTGGCGGCGCGGCGCAACGCATCATCAAAGGTCAGTACCTCGGCGTTGCTACCAGCAGCCCAGTCATAACCGTAGCTACCCAAGGCGATGATTGTATGTTCCGGGTCCAGCTGCTTCATACGCTTGTGAAGCGTGCGCTCAAACCAACCCTTGGCGGCAATGCTGCCCGCCTGCTTTCCGCCCCAGTGCTGGTCATACCCCATCAGCAGTTCAAAATCGACGAGCTTCGCATAGCCAGCGTAATCCCAGCTGGCGTCATCAAACGGCACTGACAGGACGATAGCCCAGCCATGCGGCAGGAACGCCAGCCTCAGTTCGGACAGAAACGCCTTTAGCGCGTGGTGCATCGCCGGTGTGACTTCCTCGAAGTCGATCGTCACGCCCTGAAAGTGATGGGCGTCGAGAAACGACACGATCTCAGCGATGCGCGCCTGCCGCATGGCAGGGTTCTCCAACATACGCGCCAGACCTTCACCGTCCCATTTTCCCTCGAAGGTATTTTGCAACAGCGGCAGAATCGGCGTTGCGGGCTTGAGGGTACGAATCAGCTGTAGCGCCTTGCTATCGATATCCGCGTTCAGGGCCATGTTGGGCCCACCGACCGTTGTCCAGGTCGGAATCACCCAGTCGAGCGTTGGCAGGGCGCGTCTCAGGGATGAATAGCTGCTGGCGTCCCAGTTCACATAAAAGCCGATCGCCAGCGCTCGGTCGTGCGGTTTTTCGAGTGACATCAATGGCGCAGGTGCCGGGTTCGACGGTGTCCAAATACGCCTCTGGCTCCATTGCGGATTGCGCGTGCGCTCCTCGCAAGCCTGCCTATTACCCGGCTTCAGGATGCCTTGCGTCGAACCCGATGCCGGCACGTGAGCCAGTGGGTGCTGGGGTTTGTTCGGCAGGCCGGGCAACAGGCTGATGACGCAAGCAAGCCCGAATAGCGTGCTACCCGCAATGGCAAGCCATCGCGTGCGGAATATGTGCGTGACACTTTCGCCAGTCATCTCGAAGACACTCGGCCTTTTCTGCATGTCGGTTCACGCGGGTAAATACGACGGAACGTATCGTTGTGAGGTTGCCAAAAACTGCAGCGGGGCCACGAGGACCCGTAGCGCAACTATCTGCGATAGAGATTGCGTGAAATGCGAACTAGTTCGCATAACAGCGCAAAGGGGACGGAGTCTGAGGTTTCCCCACCTTTTCATCCTGCCGCAACCATCTGATCGAGTAGTGCTGGAGACGGCTTTCGTATCTGCTCCATAAGTTCTTCGAGCCTGGTATTTGACCATCGTCGTACCAGCGCCTCACGACCCAGTCGCATGATGGAGTACAACCGTCGTCTGGATCGAAACGGCGCCAGCCACTGGTCGATGCCTGCGGTTTCGCAGGCCATGCCGACCAGCCAGCTGGCGAAGGCTGCCATCGTGTGGAGTAAAAGCAGCACCTCGATGCGCTTCCCCTTGCGGGTCAGGCTGTCCTCAAAGGCATGACCGTAACGGTGTGATTTGAGGTCCCGGAATGACAGTTCGATCTGCATGCGTCGCGCATACAGCGCAACCATCTGTCGGGCGCTCAAGTGACTCAGTGTTGGTGACGCAACGAGAAGCCATGGCTCCCGTTCTCTCGCCGCGTTTTGTTTGCTCTTCTTGGTGCGCGATGGCACGCCCTGACGATTGCGTTGTTTGCGTCCCTTCGGTGGCTTGGCATGCACCACAACACGGCAACGCCAAGGCTTCGCGCGCACCGTATCCATCAGCCCCAAGTCGCGCGGTTTGGCAACCGCCAGCTCTCAGAGTGCCCGGCACGGGACCCACGTATCCGGCGTTTCTGCTGCATCCGCAGGCTTGACCAGCGTGCGATGGCGCAGACGGCCAAGCCAGTACCAACCCATCGCTTCGACAGCACGAAGCGCCTTTCAACGGCGCAGCCGGTCAACCATGGTGCACGAAAGCCGGCATCGGTCACCAAGATCGGCTGCATGCCTTCGGGAATCACCGTTGCCAAGCGCTGCAGGAACTGCTTCTCCGCGGCCGGTGAACCTTGTTGTCCATCAGGAAAGACCATGTCCAGGATCGTCAGTGTGCGACCACCCACCGGCACGGCCGCTCGCAGCAGATGCCAGCGTCGATCCGCCTTGAGATCGCACCAATCCAACACGATTACCGGATGCTGGCCGCGCAGCAGCCAGCGCGCCATGGCCGCATGAAGGTGCTCGCGTTCCGCGTGCAGATGCCGGTTGCCTAGCAGCCGATCCAGCGCTTTCAGCGGGGCGCGGATACGCTCTGCACCCGGCGCGGGCAACATCGATCAGCGTCAAACGACGGCCCTGGATCAACGCTTCCACGGCCCGCAACAATACGCAGCGGCGCAGCGCGTGCATCGGCTGGAGTGCATCCCAGAGGTACTTTTGCAATACTTTGGTCGCGCATGGTGCGGTCTCCTCTGGCTTCGTAACCCTTGAGGAATAACCGCATCATGCGCGGACCGTTCCTTCAGTCCGCACGCAACGTGTTGATTGATCGAGCGGATTTGTGGGGAAAGCTCAGGTTCAGAGTGTCTTTTCTTTTAGGAAAGGCGCTGGGAAAGTCGACTCTGACCCTGTTTCCGGA
>NZ_JAQIBU010000332.1 GCF_027858935.1 Oleiagrimonas sp.
TAGTGGGCAACCATCGAGTCGATCACCGGCAAGATCGACTGCACGGCGCAGACGCTGTGCAATTGCGTGCGCCAGGCCGAACCTGACCAGGGCCTGCGCGAGGGTCTGACCACATTCGAGCGCGAGAACAGCGAGTTGCGCCAGGGCAACGAAATCCTGCGCAAGGCATCGGCGTATTTTGCCCAGGCGGTCCTCGACCGCCGGTTCAAGCGATTAAAGCGTACTTCATGGCAGTTCCGTGGCGAAGTACGCCGCCACTTTTTTTAAATATCGCGTTCCTCCGATACCCGCGCCAGTTCGCGCTTGAGACGGGCGATCTCCGAATCCTGATCCGCGTGCTTGCAACCGGATCCGGGAAACCTGAGTTCGCCCAGGCGAACCTGCTCGGCCTTCCATTTGTAGAGCTGGTTCTGCCGGATGCCCAAATCGATGGCTACTTCAGATGCCGGGCGGTCGCCGGCATCGAGCAGCCTGACTGCTTCGCGTTTGAACTCTGCGGTGAATCGTCGACGCTTGACCATGTAACACCCTCCGGGGGGATTGCCCCCGTCCAATGGTGTCCGTCATACCCGGGCCATCTCACTTCGTCCCCTTTTTCGTCTTGCGCAGACCGTGCCAGACAGTCCAGTATCGACCAGCGCGTACCGAGATCAGGAAAACTGGTCGGTGCGCGCGCACTTTTCCCACCATTTCAGACTGCATGCGCCGCGGCAAATTCATCTTCCTGCTGGTCCTTGTCTTCACCACGCTGTTCTGGGCCCTGACCGACCCACGCTGGTTGCCGGGACGCGACGTGCATCAGCTACGCGCGGCAATCGTGCAGTACAGCGGCGTGATCGCGATCGTGTGCATGGTATTCGCAGCACTGATCTCCACTCGCCCGCGCTGGCTCGAGCCGGCGTTCGGCGGTCTGGACAAGATGTACCTCATCCACAAGTGGCTGGGCATCACCACGCTGGTCTTCGCCAGCGTGCACTGGTGGTTCGCACTGGGCGCGCGCCAGATTCTGGGGTGGATCTTCAAGGGCGCTGCCGCACCCAAGGAACCCGTGCCACCGCTGATGCATGCACTGCATGTGCCGGCCCATATCATCGGCGAGTGGTGTTTCTACGTGCTTGTCATTCTGCTTGTCATCGCCTTGTGGCGACGCATTTCGTACCGAGTCTTCGCGCTCACTCACATGCTCATGACACTGTTGCTTGCGCTGCTGCTCTTCCACACGGTAGTACTGACCCGCCAGGGCTATTGGTCCGAGCCCTTTGGTTGGTTCATCGGCACCGTGGTGGCGATCGGACTGGCATGCGTGCTGGTCATCGCCTTTCGGCGTTTCGGCAAGGGACACGAGGTCGAAGGGGTGGTCGAACGCCAGACCTACTACCCCGAACTCAAGGTGCTGGAGACCGAAATCCACATCAACAGGGGCTGGCCCGGCCACAAGGCCGGCCAGTTTGCCTTTGCCAAGACCTCGCTGATCGAGGGCGGCCACCCCTTTACCATGGCATCGGACTGGGATCCGAAGAAAAAGCGCATGTTGATCATGGCCAAGGAACTGGGGGACTTCACCTCGCGGCTGCGCCATGAATACACCGTGGGGCGGCGCCTGCGTCTGGAAGGCCCCTATGGCTGCTTCGACTTCGAGGATGGCATGCCGACGCAGATCTGGATCGGCGCGGGTATAGGCATCACCCCGTTCCTGGCACGCATGCGCCAGTTGGCGCGCAACGGTCACGCCCAGGATATCCACCTGTTCCACCCCACCTCCGACGCTGACGATGCCGTCCTCGACATGGTCATGAGCAACGCGACCGCAGCGGGCATCGAACTACACATCCACCTCACCCCACGCGACGGGCGACTGGATGGCGGGGTCATCCGCGAGCAGGTACCAGACTGGCGACGATCAAGCGTGTGGTTCTGCGGGCCTTTTGCGTTCGGCAAGGCGCTTCGGCGTGATTTCACCGAACATGGTCTGAACGCCCGTCACTTCCATCAGGAACGTTTCGAGTTGCGCTGAGCAATTAAAAGGACGGAGTGTCTACGGTACCGAGGCAAGTCCCTCCAACTTCGCCCATTTCGGAGCAGCACAGGAAGCAAGTGGCACCTCTCACTAGCACTGGGCCCTACAAAAGGGAGTCAATATGTGAGTCAATCAACTGACGCATAGTTTAAATCCTATTAATATTCAACCCATTAGCGACCAAATGTGGTTGCTTGTGGAACCACTTCATAGCCCTGAGAGGGTGCCGCATGCTTGGGAAATGGTTGGCTCTGCTCGCCGGCGCGGTCATTGCGGTGATCTCCCGGACGGGCTACCTGGGCATTGTGTTGCTGATGGGCATCGAGAGTGCCTGCATTCCCTTGCCCTCCGAGATCATCATGCCGTTTTCAGGCTATCTGGTCGCCCAGGGCCAGCTGTCGCTGGGCCTGGTGGCCCTGGCCGGAGCGGTCGGCTGCCTGCTCGGGTCATGGCTGGCGTACGCCATCGGTGCCTGGGGCGGGCGCCCGCTGATCGAGCGCTACGGCAAGTACGTGTTGATCTCCCGCCACGACCTGGATCTGGCCGATCGCTGGTTTCAGCGCCATGGCGACATCACCATCTTTGTCGGCCGCTTGCTGCCGGTGGTCCGTACCTTCATCGCCTTCCCTGCCGGCGTGGTGCGCATGTCGGCATGGCGATTCAGCCTGTATACCTTTCTCGGCTCGCTGATCTGGTGCTGGGGACTGGCCTGGATCGGCATGAAACTGGGCCAGCACTGGGACACGCTGGGGGTCTATTTCCACCGCTTCGATGGGCTGATCGTCGCGGGCATCGTGATCGCCCTCGGGCTGTATGTGTGGCGGCACGTGCGCCAGTTGCGCCGCGGCTGAGCGAGGCGGACGTTCAACCCGTTGACGCATGCTTCGTGTCGCGACGAGCGGCGCGCTTGCGTGCCATCGCCCGTATGAAGTCCTTCGTGAAATGGCCCAGCAGCGTCCGCCATGGGGACAGCTCCGGTTGCGGGGCGAGGCCGGCGCCGAGGCGTTCGATCTGGTGGTAGTACCAGCCGGCCTGGGCCTGGTTGTTGAAGGCGCGCATGGTGTTGGCGCGGCTGTTCGGACCCCAGTATCCCTTGCCCAGCACCAGCCTGTCTTCCGGCACCGGCAACGCGTCGAGACCGCCGGCCAGCATGCGCGCGGGGAAATCCGGGTCCAGGCAGAACGGACGGGCGAGGCCGATCATGTCGGTATCCCCGCTGCGCAACGCGGCCTCCATGCCGGCCAGGGTGCGGAAGCCGCCCGTGATCATCACCGGCATGTGGGCGGCGGCCTTGATCGACCTGGCGTACTTCAGGAACATCGCCTCGCGCTGGCGCGTGCTGTCGCGGATCTCGGCCGGGTCGTGCGCCTTGAAGAACTCCAACTGCTCGTAGGTACCGCCGGACATTTCCAGCAGGTCGATGCCCGCTTCACTGAGCCAGCGCACCACCTGGATCGATTCGTCCAGGGTGAAGCCGCCCTGCACGAAGTCGGAGGAATTGAGCTTGACCGAGATCGGGTACGCCGCGCCCACCCTGGCGCGCACCGCGTGCACGACTTCAAGCAGCAGGTGGGCACGGTTTTCCAGCACGCCGCCCCAGCGATCGCTGCGCCGGTTGGTGCGCGGCGACAGGAACTGCGACAGCAGGTAGCCGTGGGCGGAATGGATCTGCACGCCGTCGAAGCCGGCCGCCTTCAGCACGGCGGCGGTGCGTGCGAAGCGGGCGATCACGTCGCCGATATCGGCCTCGGTCATCGCGCGTGGCTTGCCGAAATTGCCGGCCATCGAAAGCTGCACGGCCGAGGGTGCCAGCGGCGTCAGCGTGACCAGACGCGGACATTGGCGCCCGGGATGGCTGATCTGTGCCCACAGCTGGCTGCCGTGCGCATGCACTACGTCGGCCCAGGCCTTCAGCGCGTCGATGCCCGTCTCGTCCTCCACCACCACGTTGCCCGCGCGCTCCAGATAACGCCGGTCGACCATGATGTTGCCGCTGAACAGCAAGGCCGCACCGCCCTTCGCCCAGCGGGTGTAGAGCCGACGGTGCGCGGCGGTGGCATGGCCTTCGGGGGTCGCCAGTCCCTCGGTCATGGCCGATTTGCAGAAGCGATTCGCCAGCGTGTGGCCACAGGGCAAAGTGAGGGGCAGCTCGATCACGGTGGCATTCCTGTGGGTGGGCGACGGCGTATGCCATGGCA
>NZ_JAQIBU010000351.1 GCF_027858935.1 Oleiagrimonas sp.
CCGGTGTCGGGCGAAGCCCGCCCCGGTCGGGCACCGCCAGCTTCGACCCGCGAAGGCTTCCGCCGATGATGCGTACCTGTCCTGGTGCCTGCTGGCGCACGGGTTTCACGACCGCACCAACCACGCACTGCACAGCGGGTTGCAGTCATCATCGGTGTAGCTTTCGGGTGCTAGCATAATAGTCTGAATTGTCCGCATTTTGCCGCCCCATGCTCAAGTTCTGGAAGAAAAAAGACCAATCCGAAACCGACCGCGAAAAGGCCGGACAAGACGAGGTGGCCGAGTCCGTACTCGAATCCGCTTCGCCGGAGATCCCGGTGAGCATGGACGAAACCGGCGAACCCGCACAGCATCCCACGCCCCAACCCGACGAAGCGAGCCCGCCCGGGTGGCGCAAGCGTCTGTCCGGATCCGGCATCGCGCGAGGACTGGGCGGTCTTTTCCAACGCCACCCGCAACTGGACGAGGAGTTGCTGGACGAACTTGAAACGCTGCTGATCACTTCCGACGTTGGGGTCAACGCCAGCACCGAGCTGGTCGAGGACCTGCGCCAGCGAACACATAATCGTGAATTCGCCGACGCCGCCGCGCTGTACCGCGCCTTGCGCACGTCACTGACCGAGCAGTTGCTCACAGTCGAGGCGCCGCTCGACATCCATGGGCATACGCCCTTCGTGATGCTGGTGGTCGGCGTCAATGGCGTCGGCAAGACCACCACCATCGGCAAACTCGTCCATCACTATCGTGCCCGGGAGCACAATGTCCTGATGGCCGCCGGCGACACGTTTCGCGCCGCTGCCGTGGAGCAACTGCAGACCTGGGGCGAGCGCAACCAGGTCCCGGTGATCGCCCAGGGACAGGGCGCCGACTCGGCCAGCGTCATCTTCGATGCACTGCAACGTGCGCAGTCGCGCAAGACCGACCTGCTGGTCGCCGATACCGCCGGCCGCCTGCACACCCAGAGCGGACTGATGGACGAACTGGGCAAGATCGCGCGCGTCCTCAAGAAGCTCGATCCCGAGGCACCGCATGAGGTGTTGATGGTGATCGACGGTACCACCGGGCAGAACGCCATCAGCCAGGTGCGCCAGTTCCACCAGGCCATCGGCGTGACCGGCCTGGTGGTGACCAAACTCGATGGCACTGCCAAGGGCGGCGTGGTGTTCGCGCTTGCACGCGAGTTCGGCTTGCCTATCCGTTTTGTGGGACTCGGCGAAGGCATCGCCGACCTGCGTCCGTTCCACGCCAAAGCCTACGTGGATGGACTGCTCCCGGCGCAGCCGGAGCGCTGAGCGATGGCGCAGCGCATGCCTGTTTGCCGACCGCACTCCAGCGCACGCGGGATGTCACCCCGAGGTGTCCCGTGGCGCTGAGCCGCCGCGCACGCATGACCATTTGGGCCGTGGCCGGTGGCTTCCTGCTGCTGGTACTGGTCGTGCTCGTGTTCGCCTTTGTGATGCTGCGTCCAGCACGCTTCACCGAGACCCTTCGCAGCGCCGCGCGCGATGCTGGACTGGAGCTGACCCTGACCGCCCCTGCACATCCCACGCTGTGGCCCAGACCCGGCGTGAAACTCGAAGGACTGCAGATCTTCGTGCAGGGCCAGAGCGCCCCTGTCCTGATCGTAAGCCAGGGTGCGATCGTGGTGCCATGGCGCACCCTGCTCGGCGGCCCTACTGCCATCCGTGCGCTACAGCTCGATACCCCCAGGCTGGATCTGGTGCAGCTCCGGAACGCCATAGCCAAACTGTCCTCTGGCACAGGCAAGGCGCCCCACCTGCCCCGCATTGACACCGGCATCAACATCAAGAACGGCACCCTGGTCGAGGGCAATACGGTGCTGTTGAGTTCGGTCAACGTCCAGACCGGTCCACTGCTTCAGGGTCACCGGTTCACGCTGATTCTCAGCGCCCGCAACCATGCCGGGCAGCTCATGGGACTCAGGTTCGGCTTCAAGCCGATGGCCGCCACCGGCCATGGCATCGACCTCAAGAACATCACTCTCAACGCTCGCTCCGGCAAAAATGTGCGCATTGAGCTTGGCGGCAACGCCGTATGGAGCGGTGGCGCACGCATTGCACTTTCACTGTCCGGCGCCATGCACGTCACCCCGGACCACAGCTACCGCCTCAAGCTTGACGCATCGACGGCAAACAACAGCCCGCCGGGCCAGTTGCATCTGGTGCTGGAGGGCCCCTCGAGTCATGTCGACATGCACCTCTCGCCACAGGCACTGGCCAGCTGGTGGCGGCAAGTGAGTGCATCCAATGCTTCCGGGTCGCTGCCGGAACCGCCATTGAACGGCAGCATCGATGCGGCAGAACTCGACCTCGGTGGGGTAAGAATCAAGGGACTGAAGCTGCGCGCAGGCGCTGCGGTGCCCGCTGCATCCGCGTCCGCTTCCAAGCCTGCAGGCAAAACCAAGTGACCGATCCGGTCGCGCCTCGACTGCTGGATTGGTACGACCGCCACGGTCGCAAGGACATGCCCTGGCAGCATCCGCGCAGCGCCTACAACGTCTGGTTGTCCGAAGTCATGCTGCAGCAGACGCGGGTGGAAGCCGTAGTCGACTATTTTCTGCGCTTTGTGAACGCCCTCCCCACGCTGGAAGCGCTGGCCGCCGCCGACGAGGATACCGTCCTTGCTCTGTGGTCAGGTCTGGGCTATTACCGACGCGCACGCTTTCTGCATCGCGCCGCGCGCCTTTGCATGCGCGAGCACGGAGGAGAGCTGCCGCGTGATTTCGACGCCCTGCTCGCCCTGCCCGGCATCGGCCGATCCACCGCGGGAGCCATCCTGGCCCAGGCCTACGGCCTGCGCTTTCCGATCCTGGATGGCAACGTCAAGCGTGTGCTGGCCAGGCTGCACGGCATCCACGGCTATCCGGGCCAGGGCGCCATCGAGAAGCAGCTTTGGGCACTGGCCGATTCGCATACCCCGGCAACGCGTCTGGCCGATTACACCCAGGCCATCATGGACCTTGGCGCCACGCTGTGCGTGCGCCGCAACCCGCGCTGCCCTGACTGTCCGCTGGCACATCTGTGCGTGGCCCGCAAGAAAGGACTGACTGCGGAGCTGCCCACTGCCCGGCCTGCACGCGCCCTGCCCACGCGCAGCACCTGCATGCTGCTGCTGCACGACGCTCGTGGCCATGTGCTGCTCGAGCGGCGCGGCCCGCAAGGCGTGTGGTCGGGCTTGTGGAGCCTGCCGGAGGCCGAGAATGCGCAACAAGCCGCACGCCTTGCGCGACAGCACGCCCACGCCGTCGCGCCGCTTCGCGCACTGGAATCGTTCACTCACGTGTTCAGCCACTATCGGCTGGCCATCAAGCCGCTGCTGTTCGAGACCGCGACAAGATCACCCGTGGTCGCCGATAATGATTCGCTGCGCTGGTGCGGCCCCGATCAGGCTCAGGCCCTGGGTCTGCCTGCACCGGTGCGCAAGCTGTTGAACATACACTGGGAGACCATCACATGACCCGCAACGTGCATTGCACCAAGCTCGACATCGACGCCGAAGGCCTGGACTACGCCCCCTGGCCCGGCCCGCTGGGCAAACGGGTCTTCGAAAACATTTCGCGCCAAGCCTGGCAGCAGTGGCTGGGACACCAGACCATGCTGATCAACGAAAACCGACTCAACCCGATGGACCCAAAGGCGCGCAG
>NZ_JAQIBU010000374.1 GCF_027858935.1 Oleiagrimonas sp.
CGTCGCCCCGATGGAGCGATGACTCGGCGAAATTCTGGAATATCGCGGCGGCCGGAGCCGGATGCCATGCCTCTTGAAACCGTTCTGAATCGAAACCAGCTGGAATTGCAGTATGTGGAGCAGACGTTCCACTTGCGGATGCTTGGTCTGGCCGTTGGGGCGCTCTCGGTGGGTGCCGCGTTCCTTGAGTTGCATGCTGCCAGCTGGGAATGGGCACTGCTGGCGGTATATGTCCTGTTTTGGCCGCATCTGGCCTATGGCCTTTCACGACGCGCCAAGTCGCCCGGTCAGGGAGAGCACCGAAGCATCTATATCGATGCTTCGGTGGCCGGTTTCCTGATCGCCCTGATCCATTTTTCTGCGGTGCCGAGCCTGACCATGGTCATGGTCACAGGCATGACGACAGTATCCACCGGTGGCTGGCGATTGATGGTGCGTGGACTGATGGTCATGCTGGTTGGTGCAGCGCTCGCCATCGCCATCACGGGATGCCATTGGCAGCCGCAGTCCAGCATGAATGTGATCGTGGCCACCATCCCCCTGATGGTGGCCTATCCGGTTGCGGTAAGCGCCGCGATCAACCGGCTCGCACGCAAGGTCGGGAACCAGAACCGCATGCTCAACGAGCTCAGTCGCACGGATGGATTGACCACGTTGCCCAACCGACAGCATTGGCAGCACGCTCTCACGCTCGAGTTTCAACGCTATCTGCGCACACATCGACCCGCCACGCTTGTGATGCTCGATCTTGACGGATTCAAGGTGCTCAACGACACCTATGGCCATACCACCGGTGACAAGGTACTGCGACGCGTTGCCGACATCCTGCATGAAAACAGTCGCAACATTGATACTCCGGGTCGTTTTGGTGGTGATGAACTGGCATTGGTCATGCCGGAAACCGACCGCGATGGCGCGCGCATGCTGATGGAACGGATACGTCGCGAAGTCGAGCGTGAGGAATTCGATGAAAGCAGTCGCATCAAGATCACCGTAAGCATAGGTCTGGCCGAGATCAACCGCCTCATGACCGATCCGCTGGACTGGATCAAGGCGGCGGACGATGCGCTCTACATGGCCAAGGATCGAGGCAGGAATCGCGTGTGCACTGCAGCCTATGAGGCACCACCAGGTGCTTCACTCTAAAGGCATGTGCAGATGCTTCAGGATGGGTGCCGTATAGTTGGCCCCTGACATTCGACCGAGCCCCGCACATGCTGGTTACCTGGATACTGATCGCCACTACCGCCGTAGTGTCATGGATCGCGTTCAACAATCGCTCCACCGCCCACGATCTGGCCTTGTGGTCCCCCGGCGTGACGCGCAAGCACCAGTACTATCGTCTGCTGACATACGGCTTCGTGCATGCCGACATGCAGCACCTGCTGTTCAACATGATCACGCTGTTCTTCTTCGGAAGAACCATGGAAATGATTTTTCAATTGATCGGAATGGGGCAGGTCGGCTATGTGCTGTTCTACCTCAGTGCCGTCGTGATCTCGATCCTGCCCAGCTACTATCGTCATCGGCACGACATGAACTACATCAGTATCGGAGCCTCGGGTGCGGTATCGGCCGTGCTGTTTGCATTCATCCTGTTCCAGCCATGGTCCATGATCCTGGTGTTTTTCATTCCGGTACCCGCCATCCTGTATGCCGTGGCTTATGTGGGCTATACCGTGTACATGGACCGACGCGGAGGGGACAACATCAATCACAGTGCGCATCTGTGGGGCGCTGCTTACGGCGTGCTGTTCATGTTGTTCTCGCACCCCGCAGTGATCAATATCTTCCTTTCACAGTTGCTGCATCCACGATTCTAAGCTCAGTGCACGGATTGCACGGTCTGTGCTGGCTCGGCATGTCCGGGCAACGTGGCGTTACCTGCAGTGCCGTAACCGGCAATGATGGTGGTGAGCGCATCAATGTCATGTTGCGGTCGGGGTGCCACCGACATGCCGCTGGTATCCAGCGGTCGTGCGTAATTGTTGAGCATGATCGAGAACACCAGATGTGCACCGTTGGCGGCGGTGACGTATCCGGAAAGCGCGTACGCGTAATGCAGGGTCCCGGTCTTGGCCTGGACCCTGCCTTCGGTCAGTGGACCTTGCAGGCGGTATTCCAGCGTCCCGTTCATTCCGGCCTCCGGGAGAGCCTTGCGCACGATGCCGCCGAATGGCTGTCGTTGGATCCATGCCAGCAGGTGCGTGGTCGCTTCCGGAGTCACCAGATCCTTGCGTGACAGTCCGCTGCCTTCCTCGAGATGCAAGCTGCCGTTGGGCTCGCCAATGCGCCGCATCAGCGCTCGCATGGCGCACAAGCCCCAATTTGCAGTCAGGGTGGGCGGATGCTTCTGGTCAACGCATACTCCGGAAACCGAGGTGCGCTTGCCGACGGCCATGAGCAGCAACTGGGCATACAGATTGTCTGATTCCTTGAGCATGTGTCCCACCAGGTCAGACAAGGGCGGCGATCGGATGTCGCTGATGTGGATCAGGTGTCGACCATCATCCGGAGTCCCGGCGTTGGGCCAGTGCAGGACCCGAATCCTGCCTGTCAGGCGAATACCCTGGCGTGTGAGTGCATCGGCCAGCAGGCTTCCGGCCAGCCGTGCAGGATCCGGGGCGGATAAGGTGAAGATACGCGGTACCGCGGAAGGGCGGCGGGAACCGAATACGTACAGACGGTCCGAACCTGGCGCACGATACAGTCCCAATGGGTCGTATGAACCGGTTGCATCCGCGTCGGAGGCTGCTGTTGCCTGGCTGCCTGACGGGGCATGCAGTGTATTGACCACATGCACCACCGCAGCAGGATCGGTGCGGACCGTACAGCATTGACCGCTGCCGCCAAGGGCCAGGGTGAAACTGTTGCCCTGGACGCTCAACGCCGAGACTCCAGGTGCGTAACTGTTCTCCAGGTCATTGGCCTCCCAGCCGGAACCGAAAGGAGGTCCGGAGTAATACGTATCGTCGGCGATGATGTCGCCATGGACCACACGCACACCGCGCAAGCGCAAGGCACTCGCAAGCCTGTCGGCCCAGTCGTTGGGTGGCTGCGTGTTGTTGCCCTGTCCCAGCGCTGGGTCTCCCCGGCCATACAGAACAAGACTCCCGTGCAGAACACCGTTGGCACTGGGTACACGCGAGGCGAAAAGTGACGTATGAAAACGGAACCTGGGACCCAGCACGGAAAGCGCCAGTGCAGCGGTATAGAGCTTGGTATTGGAGGCGGGGATAAACAATTTGTCGGCATTGTGCTGAAACAGCAACTTGCCGGTATCCAGATCCACGACCTGCAATCCCCATTGCGCATGCCCGAACCGGGGTTGCTTGATATAGGCCTCCAGCGCATCGGCAACACGCTTCTGCGCGGGGCGCATCATTCCGATATCCGCCAGGGATGGTTTGGATCCAGGTGCTGCAGCTTGCGCAGGCAAGGATGCTTTTGGGTTATTTGCATGTTGGGCCTGCAATGCTGCCCTGGGTGGGACACGTTCAGGTGCAGACTGCGGAGCGTTCGTTCCGGTCCGGGATACAGGCGAGCTGGCGCAGGCAACGAGCGTCAGCAGTACACAGACCAGAAATGCCGTGCGATACGTTAATGCGGAGCGGGTTGAAAGCTTCATGGCATCCCTGCACGTGGTTGGTGCGCGTCGTAACTTCGGGGCAGGGGCATCTCAGGTGTGCCCTGACGCCTTGCGTTTGATGGTATTCACGAAGGCCAGGGCCTCGTCACATCGACAATCTAGCTTGAGTTCAAGCAGCGGCTCGGCTCGATTGTGTCCCAGATTGATTGCGGCGATGGGTTTCCCCTGTTTGGCGGCGCAGGCTGCAAATCGATAGCCGGAATACACCATCAGCGAAGATCCCAGCACCAGCAGGGCATCGCTTCGATCAAGTGCACTCATGGCCTGGTTCAAACGCCCACGCGGCACCTGTTCGCCAAAGAAGACCACGTCCGGTTTCAACACGCCTCCGCACTCTGCGCAGCAGGGGATCACGAATTCGGCAAACGGTCGGTCGTCAAGATCGGCATCGCCATCGGGCGCATGCGGTGCATCCAGGTCCGTCCATTGTGGATTGGCTTCGGTCATCCTTTGCTGGAAGGACACGCGTGGTATCCGTTTTTCACACGCCATGCAGCGCACACGATCGAGGCGTCCGTGAAGATCAACCACCTGTTGGCTGCCGGCGGCCTGGTGAAGACCGTCGACGTTCTGGGTCACCAGCATGTGGATGTGACCGAGCTGTTCAAGCCGGCTCAGTGCCGCATGGGTACGGTTGGGGCGTGCCGTACTGAAATGGCGCCAGCCAATCATGCTGCGTGCCCAATACCGTGCGCGAGCTACAGGATCGTTCATGAAGGTCGCGTAGGTCATGGGCGGGGGGCGTTTCCATTCGCCTTCCAGGTCGCGGTAGTCGGGAATGCCCGAATCCGTGCTGCAGCCGGCACCGGTCAGCACCAACAGGTTGGGGTAGCGTCCGATGAAACGTTCGAGCGTGTCATCAGGAGATGTGGAGATGGAGCGGCGGGCTGCGACCGAATGCATACATCAAGGGTAGCGTGTCCGTCGCGTGCCGCATACGCCCCACAGGTCATGGATATGCGAGGATGATGAAGGATCCTGGGAGATAGTCATGTCCGATACGGTCTACGCTTTCACTGCACGCGACATCCATGGTCGGGAACGGTCCCTGGACGATTGGCGGGGGCAGGTTCTGCTGGTGGTCAATGTGGCCTCCAGATGTGGGTTTACTTCGCAATACAAGGGCTTGGAAAACCTGCAAAAACAATTCGGTGCGCGAGGATTTTCTGTGCTCGGATTTCCCTGCGATCAGTTCGGCCACCAGGAACCTGGAGATTCATCGCAGATCCTGGACTTCTGCAGTACCACCTACGATGTCAGCTTCCCGATGTTCGAGAAGGTCGAGGTCAACGGCGACGACGCGCTTCGGCTTTACGGCTGGCTCAAGTCCGAGGCTCCTGGCGTTATGGGAAGCAAGACCATCAAGTGGAATTTCACCAAGTTTCTGGTCGATCGCGATGGTCGCGTGGTGCGTCGCTATGCTCCGGCCACGACTCCGGAAAAGATCGCCACGGATATCGAGTCACTGCTCGAATCCTGACCTTGGCATTCAGGTAGCGCGCTGCGGTGTAATCCATTCATCGCGACGCGTGATGCCTTGCCCCATCCATGCCATGACGCCTCCGCGGACCAGCATGAACAACAATAAGGCGAGCCAAAGCCCCAGGTTGCCCAGGGGGCGCAGCAGCAGGACGCTGATCGTGAAGGCCCCTCCCGCGATCAGCATGGCGTCGCGCATTTCGCGGGCACGGGTCGCACCGATGAACAAACCATCAAGAAAATAGCTCAGGAAAGCGACCAGCGGCAGCACGGCGAGGCAGGGCAGGTAGACATCGGCGGTGGAACGCACGCTGTCGATGCTGGTCTGCATGTCCACGAAGACGCGCCCGAACAGGCCGAACAGCAAGGCAAACAACACGCTTCCCACCAACGACCATCCGCCGGCAACCACGATGGCGCGACGCAACTGGTCGTGCTGCCGCGACCCGATGGCGTGTCCAGTCAACGCCTCCACGGCATTGGCCAGGCCGTCCAGCGCGAAGGCCGCCAGCATCAGGCCGTTCAGAAGCAAGGCGTTGGCCGCCACCACGGCGTCACCCATACGCGCGCCCAGCGTGACCACGGCAAAGAAGACGCCTTGCAGAGCCACACTGCGGATCAGGATGTCCCGGTTCACGGCCAGCAGCGGTTTCCATTCGGCCCAAAGGGTCAGTCGGCGTCCCAGCAGCCTTCCAGGATAAGCGCGCAACTGCGCATGGATCCGTGAAAGACCAAACAGGCAGCCCGACCATTCGCCCAGCGCGGATGCCAACGCGATGCCATGAATCCCCCAGCCAAGCCCAAGCACGAATACAAGGTTCAGGCCAATATTCACAAGATTGGTCAGCACCAGGATCTGTACTGTGACGCGCGCGTTCTGTGAACCCAGGAACCATCCAGCGAGCGCATAGTTGGCCAGGGCCGCAGGCAAGCCAAGGAAGCGTACGTGAACAAAGCCTGTTGCCTGGTCGAGCAACGACGAAGAGGGCTTCATCAAAGCCAGCACCGGGTGCAGAAATGGCACCAGCAACAAGCCGATTGTGGTGGCCAGCACCAGCGCGAGAAGCAATGCCTGTACCAGGATCCTGCGCAGCGCATTGCCGTCACCACGTCCGCAAGCCTGGGCCGAAAAACCAACGGTCCCCATGCGCAGGAATCCGCAAACCAGCACGGGGAGCTGGTAGATGGTGTTGCCCACGGTCACGGCAGCCAGCTGGCTGGCATGGCTCAGGTGTCCTGCCACTGTGCTGTCAGTGAGCGCAACCAGGGGCACGGTGATATTGGACACGATCATGGGGGCTGCCAGCGCCCATACACGACGGTGAGTGTCGCGGTCACGCCAGTCGGCCAGCAGGCGCTTCAAGCGGACAGTCACTGTGCTGCATCCATCAGGCATGGTTTGATCGGTGCGCGGCGATGCCCGGCTTGGTTTGCAGTCATGGCGATCCTTCCTTATTCTGGTGGGTTCCGGCCGACGTGTGAGGCGTCGGTGACACCCATTCGCACTGCCATTACTTCGAGGTATCCCATGCAGATTGCCGATCGCACCGTTGCATCATTCCATTACACGCTAACCAACGAGGGCGGCGATGTCATCGACACTTCACGCGAGCGCGAGCCTCTGGCGTATCTGCATGGCGCGGGCAATATCGTGCCTGGTCTGGAAAAGGCCATGGCCGGCCGTACCGAAGGCGATACCTTCAAGGTCGAGGTGACTCCGGATGAAGGCTACGGTCCGCGCCACGATGAACTGGTGCAAACGCTGCCCAAGAGCTCGTTCCAGGGCGCTCCGGAGCCCAAGCCAGGCATGCAGTTCCAGGGCCAGGGCCCACAGGGTCCGGTGATGGTCGTGGTCACCGAGGTCGAGGGCGACCAGGTCACCATCGATGGCAATCACCCGCTGGCGGGGAAGACCTTGAATTTTGATATCGAGGTGACCGAAGTGCGCAGCGCCAACGAGGAAGAGCTCACTCACGGCCACGTTCACGGCGCTGGTGGCGAGCACGAGTAAGCACCGACCCAGTGGCCATTGCGTGGCCAAACGATCGGTGAAGGGGCGGCCTGTCATGGCCGCCCCTTTTTTGTTTCAGGGGGTATTCGTTCAATACCAACCAAGCAGCGATACGCCCAGACCCACGTAAGTGGCCCTGTGGTTGTAGTCGATCAGGCTCTCGCCATAGCCATTGAATACCTGCACGTAGCCACGCAGATTGTCATGGATGGGAAACGCCCAGGTGAATTCCATGGCCCCGTGCGAATGTGAACCACGACGCAGAGAATGACGGCCCATCAGCGTGAATTCATTGGCTCGCCATTCGCGGACCAGCTGGACTTCGGCTCGCCCCATATAGTCGCTGATATTCGGGTTGTCGTCGTGCGCCCGGTTTTCAGGGATACGCCACCAGGGCCGGATCATCAATGTCCAGGGACCCCGTTCAAATCCGATATCGGCCACGATGCGGTTCCAACTGCGCGACAACGGATTGCTGCGTCCATTGGACTGATGGTTCAGGCCGATCCCCAGCAGGTGCCCGCGCCAGCCAAGCACATGATAGTTGGTGTCGAACACCAGCATGGCTTCCGGCTCGTAATTTGTTTCGCGAAAGGGTCGGGAATTGCGGCCGTTGTAGACCTGCCAGTGCGAGTCCTGAGTATAGGCCAGCCACAGATCACCATATTTACCGAATACACCCTCCCAGATCTTGGTCTTGAAGCTGAGTTGGAACTTCGCTTCCTCGTGCTGAAGGTTTTCGGAGCCGGAAACCGTATGACCCGGCGAGGGCGAGGAGGGCGTGTTGTTCACGCTTGTCATGTAGAACAGCGGCATGACATAGACCGGTTTGTAACCACGGATGGTGTAAGGCCCCAGTTTGCTGTTCGGATCAAGTTCCCAGCGACTGTTGAGCAGAGAAGTGTGGGGCGTGCCCTTGTCCACAGGCCGTGCACGCTTTTTCAACGCCAGACGCTCCGCATCAAAAAGGTGCTGGAGTTTCAAGGAGTCTGTGGAATGGGTTTTCCGACCACTCGACGCGGATCTGGTTGTGCTTTGCTGTGCAGGAATAGCATTATCTTGCTGCACCGAGCGTGTCTCATCGTCGTGTACCAGGGTGCGTCCGACAGCACGGTCATAACAGGCCAGGCGCAGGGAGTCGTTGGCGATCCCGGCGCAGGCAAACGGGTCGCTGGGATGGGCTGTCTGGGCGTACAACGGACCTATCTGGAGACTGAATGCAAGCGCGCCCATGAGAAGAAGGCGGCACAACCGCCGCGAAGCCATCGTTTGGTCCCCGCAAAGTTCGGGGATGCGGCAGAATAACAAGCAGGGATATTTACCGGGTTCAGGAAATAAGTCTATCAAGATCAATGGCCTGCTTTTCAGGTGGCAGAAGCACAGGCCTTGAATCTCATGCCATCTGCACTGCACGTCGAGTGTGGCCCGCAGGATTACTGGAATCCCGCGAGAGGAAGGCAAGGTTCAAGGGCTCGCTATATAAGACGTTGTACTTTTATCGGTACTTATGGAGTATGCTAATTGTAGCTGTGTCTGCTTGGTCTTGTGTTTGCCCGGTGTCTGGTTCTGGCTTATGCCTCCCAGCTCGATCCATTCCACTTCACCTGCATACTCAGTACATCGTCGTCGCATGTTGCGTCGGCTCGTTTCAGGTAATTTCGGAGTTAGTCATGTCGGATCGTGAGATCGGCACCGTCAAGTGGTTCAACGATGCCAAGGGCTTCGGCTTCATCAGCCGTGAAGAAGGCCCGGATGTTTTCGTCCATTTCCGTGCCATTACTGGTTCAGGCTTCCGCAGCCTGCAGGAAGGCCAGAAGGTAAGCTTCAAGGTCGTGCAAGGCCAGAAGGGTCTGCAGGCCGAGGAAGTTTCCGCGGCCTGATGTTGTCGGCGATCATTCGCCGGTAACCACAAGGTACATCTCAGGGGCCGGCGCATGCCGGCCCCTTGGGAAACTCTGAACAAGCCCCCTAAATTTCGTACAATTTAGCCTTCCAAACGCCAAGGTCCGTCCCATGACGCAGATGAGCTTCTCCGATGCCGAATATGCCGGCAAGCGCAAGAAGAC
>NZ_JAQIBU010000018.1 GCF_027858935.1 Oleiagrimonas sp.
TCACAGGCCCGGGCCAGCTTGAACAGCCTTTCGAGCGTGGTTGTATCGATCCGGTGCTTGGAATAGTCCAGGCGCCAGCCGGCGGCTTGAACAGTGAAACGGGCGGCGCGTTCGGGATCACGTTCAAACAGATCCCGCAGTTGGCGCTTGCGCATGCTCTCATGGTGTCGGGCGAGGGATTGCCATGTGGCTTTATCGCGTAACGTGCTCATGGGCTTCCTTGGCAGTGTGGGCTTTGCGTGGTCAGGGTCTGTACTGTGGTGCATCGGCTGCGGGGGCTCAACCACTGTCCAACGTAGCGCCCGTCAGCAATCCGCGTGCGAGCATGGCGTATTGCTTGCGTTGCAACAAAAGTTGCCATTGCCGGCCGCCGACCTGGCGCCACAGGACCGCCGCGCGCACACTGCAGAGCAGGGCAGCGCGGATGCGTTCGACATTGTTCTGTTGCTGCAGGACCAGAGGCGATCCGCTGACCATCACCCGTGGGCGGAGAATGGACAGGGTCGAGACGTACAACTCGGCCAGACGCCCAATCACCGTAGCGTGAGCGAGACCGAAATGGTCGGCCTGGCGTTGTGCGGCAACGATACCTTCCTTGAGGTTGTCGACCAGCCGGCGACGGCCCGAGAAGGTACGTTCAAGGCGAAGCACCGTAACCACCATCCGTGCAACGGCCATGTCCTGGCGGTTGGCGTCCAGCTGCGTCGACAGCGCTCGCAGGCCCAGACGAACACCTGCAATGCCGCCGAACACGTCCGGCACACTGGCTGCATCAATACGAAAGACACTGGCGAGCGATGCTTCCAATGCAGTTTCGTCGCAACTTCCACGCGTGGCCAGTTGATGGGCCAGGGAACAGCCCTGAAACACGCCGGCCAGCGCCAGTGCGCGATCTTCATTCATGCGTGAGCATCTCCATCGCACGAGTCAGTGCAAAACGGAGAGCATGTCCGACAACCCGTACCGGATGCAAACACTTCATGTCTGACCAGCCTCCACTGGCGTGTGCTGCGACAAACTGCCGAATGCTGCATCGGTCGCCTCGATGACGGCCCCGCCCAGGCATGCCTGGCCATGGTAGAACACGATCGACTGCCCCGGTGTCACCGCTCGTTGTGGCTGATCGAACCGTGCCGTGACCCGGTCGCCATCGACTTCCACCACGCAGTCCTGGTCGTTTTGCCGGTAACGCACCTTGGCCGTACAGCGAAAACCGGCGCCCGGTGGCCTACCAGCAATCCAGTTCGGCTGCGAGGCCTGTGCCGTGCGGCACATCAGCCATTTGTTGTCGCCCCCCTGGGCAACATAAAGCACATTCTCGGAGACCCGCTTGCCCACAACATACCAGGGGTCTCCAGAGGCATTGCGGCGCCCGCCGATGTTGAGACCATTGCGCTGGCCGAGCGTGTAGTACATCACGCCCTGGTGTTCGCCCAGCACCTCACCCTGTGGCGTGCACATCAGGCCCGGACGGGCCGGGATGTACTGTGAGAGGAAGCTGCGGAAATCACGTTCACCAATGAAGCAGATGCCCGTGGAATCCTTCTTCGCATGCGTGGGCAAATCGGCCTCGGCGGCCCGTCGACGCACCTCGATCTTGTCCAGATCGCCGATCGGAAAGATCGTCGAGGCCAACTGTTCCTGCCCCAATGCATGCAGGAAGTAGGTCTGGTCCTTGTTGCGATCGACCGCACGCAGCAGACGCCAGGCTCCCTGGTGGCGGTCAATACGCGCATAGTGGCCGGTCGCGATCTTTTCGGCGCCCAGCGACAGGGCATGGTCAAGGAAGGTGCGGAACTTGATCTCGCGGTTGCACAGCACATCGGGGTTGGGCGTGCGCCCGGCACGATATTCGGCGAGGAAATGCTCGAAAACCCCATCCCAGTACTCGGCTGCGAAATTACGGCCATGGAACGGGATGCCCAATCGGCCACACACCGACACGGCATCCTTGCGGTCGGTTTCCGCGGTACACGTCCCGGCATCGCGGTCATCTTCCTCCCAGTTCTGCATGAACAGGCCTTCGACGTCATGCCCGTCCTCAAGCAGGCGCAGGGCCGCAACCGAGGAGTCCACGCCGCCAGAGATGCCGAGCATGACTTTCATGCGCGGGTTTCCGTGCCTTCGAGCAAGCAGTCGATGGCTGTCAGGGGCAAGCGCTGACCGCGAAGCCAGGCATCGATGCTGCGCAGGACCAGAGGACTGCGAAGCCTGTCACCCAGGGCAACAATATCGCCGTACTCCAGCCACAAGGGGCCAAGGATACCCTCATCCAGAGTCTGCTCAGGCGCGTGCGCTAGTGGTCGGCCGGAAAAGCTGAATCGCACGATATGGTCGCCGTGGTGCGGGCTGTACCACTGGTGCACGCCGATCAGATGGGTCAATTCGATATGCCATCCGGTTTCCTCGAGGGTCTCGCGCAACGCTGCCGCGAGCAGTGACTCCCCGGGTTCCAGGTGGCCGGCAGGCTGGTTGTAGCAGATGGCTCCGCCGACCGTCTCCTCGACCATGAGGTAGCGTCCGTTCTCATCCGCAACCACACTGGCCACAGTGACGTGTGGGCACCAGATCGGGTCAGCGTCGTCGTTGGCGTCGTTCATACGGGAAATTCACGTACATGGCGTGGAAAAGTGATCATTGTGCCACTACTTTCTTTCATAAGAGGGGCGATCGATACCACGCCGTGGGCGCGCGTATAATCGACCAGGAATAGAGGACAATTTCACAAGTTATGGCGCATTCCCCCGAAAACGATCACGAGCAGGAACACGGCATTGCCGTCGAGTCGGTCAAGCCCGAACTGGCTGAGCCACCGATGTATCAGGTGGTACTGGTCAACGACGACTACACGCCCATGGATTTCGTGATTGATGTGCTGCGCGGCTTTTTCGGCATGGACCAGGAACGGGCAGTGCAGGTCATGCTTCATGTACACACGCGCGGCAAGGGCGTGTGCGGTGTGTTTTCGCGTGAGGTTGCGGAAACCAAGGTCACTCAGGTAAATGAGTATTCAAGGACCCATCAGCATCCGTTGATGTGCACTATGGAAAAACTCTGACCGGCCCCATCTACAGCACATAGACCGCCCGCGGCGGAATGCAGACTCCCAATCAGGAGATGATCCGGATGTTCAGCAAGGATCTCGAAATCACCATCGGCCAGTGCTACAAGTCGGCGCGGGAACAGCGTCACGAGTTCATGACCGTGGAACACCTGCTGCTTGCGTTGCTGGATAACGCATCGGCAACGACCGTGCTGCGTGCTTGCAATGTCGACCTTGGCCGGCTTGGCGATGCGCTGCGCAAGATCATCGAGGAGACCGTGCCCGGCCTGCTCGAGGGTGACGAGCGCGACACCCAGCCCACGCTGGGTTTCCAGCGCGTGCTGCAGCGTGCGGTCTACCACGTGCAGTCCTCCGGCCGAAAGGAAGTTACCGGTGCCAACGTGCTGGTGGCCATTTTCGGAGAGAAGGATTCACACGCCGTGTATTTCCTGCACCAGCAGGAGGTTACCCGGCTGGATGTGGTCAATTTCATTTCTCACGGCATTGCGCGTATCGGCGAGGACGCGGATGCAGCTTCCTCCACGGAACAACGCGAGGGTGAAGACAGCGCGGCCGATGCGGCCAGTAATCCTCTTGAAGAATTTGCCAACAACTTGAACGCATTGGCCAGCGAAGGTCGTATCGACCCGTTGATCGGACGCCAGGAGGAAGTCGAGCGCACCATTCAGGTGTTGTGTCGCCGGCGCAAGAACAATCCGCTCTACGTGGGCGAGGCAGGCGTCGGCAAGACCGCACTGGCAGAAGGCCTGGCCAAGCGCATCGTCGAGGGCGACGTACCCGAAGTGTTGGCCGAAAGCACCATCTGGGCGCTCGACCTGGGAGCACTGGTGGCTGGAACCAAGTATCGCGGCGATTTCGAAAAGCGACTGAAGGCAGTGATCGGCCAGCTCAAGAA
>NZ_JAQIBU010000354.1 GCF_027858935.1 Oleiagrimonas sp.
TCCACGATCAGGGCGCTCCAGGCCGGGATCCTGAAGCGCTTGTCCGAAAGGCGCTCGAAGTCGAAGCCCAGACCCTCGACCGGTGTCGGGTCGCTGTAGGCGTCCAGCTCGATCTCCTCGGGGTGATCGCCAAGGTTGAACAGGCACAGAAGCATCTGCTCGGCGTACGAGCGTCGCAGTGCCAACCAGGGCTCGTCGGCTTCCATCAACTCGGCCTTGCCTGCGCGCATGGCCGGTTGCGCCGTGTGCCAGTTGAGCAGGGAACGCCAGTCATTGAGCAGTGAATCCGGATCGTGTTTCTGGCGGTTGGCGTTGAGCATCCGGTGTGCACGGGGGATCGGCAGCCACGGCTGCTCGCAACGGGAGAAACCGCAGTGGCGCGAATGGTCGTTCCACGGCATGGGCGTGCGCGCGCCATCGCGCCCACGCTCGTTGAATTCGGCCAACGGATCGCGCAGGCGTTCGTTCGGAATGTCTTCTGGAATGCGGCCCTCGGGCAGTCCCAGTTCGTCGCCCTGCCACAGGCAAAGGGCGCCGGGAAGCGCCAGAAGCATGGCGGCCATAGTGCGTCGGAAACCGTGCGGGTAGGGGAATCGGTCGCCGCCCCAACGCGTGCTCATGCGGCCAAAGTCATGATTGCCGACGATCCAGCAACTACCGGTCGGACCGAAGGTATCCAGCGTCTTGCGTACCACCTGGCGCATGCGTTTGGCCGTCATGCGTTCGTCGAACAGCAAGCCGGCATGGTAGGCCATGTGCAGCAGGGTGCCGTTCTGGGTGTATTTGGCGGCTTCGGTGATGCTGTCCTCGCACATCACCACCTCGCCGAGCAGGGACACCCCGGGGTAGGAGTCGACCAGCTCGCGCAGGGGTTTGAGGTACTCCAGTGTTTCAGGCCGGTTGAAGCTGTTGACGAGCTTCTGGCGGGTGGCGCCATTCTCGCCCTGGAAGCCGTCGGGCATCGGGTCGTTTTCGCCCCGCATCGGGTTGTCGCGAAGCTCCGGGTCCTGGGCGTAGAAGTTCACGGCATCCAGACGCATGCCATCGATGCCACGGTCCAGCCAGAAGCGGGCCACGTCCAGGATCGCTTCGCGCACATCACGGTTGTGCCAGTTCAAGGCCGGTTGCCCGGGGAAAAAGTTGGCAAAGTAGTACTGGTTGCGTTCGGGCGCGAAGTGCCAGCCCGACGCACCGTTGAAAACCGCGGGCCAGTTGTTCGGGGGCCCGCCATCCTCGGCGGCATCGGCCCAGACATACCAGTCGGCACGGTCGTTGTCGCGACCGCTTCGGCTTTCGCGAAACCACGGGTGCTGGTCGGAGGTGTGGCTCCAGACCATGTCCAGCATGACGCGCAAGCCCCGCTGGTGGGACAGGCGTACCAGTCGCTCGAAGTCGTCCATCGAACCGATGCCATGGTCGATGGCGCACATGTCCTTGACGTCATAGCCGGCATCGACGTCGCCGGACGGGTACAGCGGCATCAACCAGATCGCATCCACGCCCAGCGAGGTGATGTAGTCCAGTTTCTGGATAATGCCGTTGAGGTCGCCCCGGCCGTCATCGTTGGTGTCCTTGAAGCTCCACGGCATGACCTGGTAGATCGCCGCCCCATGCCACCATTCCCCGAGTGTCGGACATTCCTGTTTTTTTTCCCATTCGGGGGCCCGGCGATTGACGGGTGCCTGTCGCCACCAAGGCAGGTTTTCCAGAAGCATGCTGGGGATTCTCCTTTGTTTCATTCGTGATTCAGCGAACCTGTCATGCACCTGCATGACAGGTTCGCCGCAGTCATTCATACTTTGAAGTTAACGGGAACTTGGGGGACTCGCAATGCGCATCACGACCACGGTACGTGGCCTGGCCGCTGTATCGGCCACGGCGCTCGCCGCTTTTTTGGGTTCGGTCACGGCCCTGGCGGGTCCATCGGCACCGGTTCATGCGTCGCCAGCGTCCACGGTTTCCGCGCCGACCCATCTGCCCGCGCAGCTTTCTGATTTTCGCAGCTATGTCGATGGCGTGCGCAAGCAGTTCGATGTGCCCGGCATCGCCGTGGCCATCGTCAAGGACGGCAAGGTGGTGCTGCAGGCCGGCTATGGTGTGCGCCAGTACGCTACCCATGGTGCGCCGGACAAGCCGGTCGACGCCCACACCATCTTCGCCATCGCGTCCAATACCAAGGCCTTCACGGCAGCGTCGCTGTCGATGCTGGCAGACCAGGGCAAGCTGGACATGGGCGACCGGGTCACCGACCACCTGCCGTGGTTTCGCATGTCCGACCCAAACATCACGCACGAGATGCGCATCCGCGACCTGCTGGCGCACCACAGCGGCCTGAGCCTGGGCGCGGGCGACCTGCTGTATTGGCCGACCACCGACTACACCACCAGACAGGTGGTCCAGCATCTTGCGCATGTGCCGATCAAGTACGGCTTCCGCGCGCGCTATTTCTACGACAACATCCTGTTCGGGGTGGCCGAGCTGGTGATCGAGAACGTCTCAGGCGAAAGCTATCGGCATTTCCTGCGCACGCACTTCTTCGAGCCGTTGGGCATGCACGACACCCGTTTCAATTTCCACTACATCAAGCCGGGCAATCCCGATGTCGCGGTCGGCTATGCCAAGTACGACTACACGGACCTCAAGCCGGTGGCGCCGTTGGCCTGGTCCAACAATTCCGGCGCTGGCGGCATCTACTCCAGCGTCCACGACATGGCCAGGTGGATCATCGCCCAGCTCAATGGGGGGGTGTACGGGAAAAACCCCGACGGCAGCGACAAGCGCCTGTTCAGCGAGAAACGCCACGAAGAGATGTGGTCGGTGCAGACGGCCATCCACCCAGGCAAGCCCAAGGTGCCGGAGCTGGCCGCAGTGGAGCCGGACTATGCCGGATATGGCGAGGGTTGGCACCTTTCCGAGTACCGTGGGCACAAGATGGTCTATCACACCGGTGGCTGGCCGGGGTTCGTGTCACGCGTGACCATGATTCCCGATCTCAAGCTGGGGATGGTGGTGCTGACCAACCAGCAATCCGGCGCGGCGTTCCAGGCCGTGACCTACCGTATCCTCGATGCCTACCTCGGCGCGCCCAGGACCGACTGGACGGCGGTCTATGCCAGGTCAGTGGCCCAGTCCATGTCCAATGCCGACAAAAGCCGGGAAAGACACGCGGCGGCCCGCGATCGCCACAGCAAGCCATCGCTGCCGCTGTCCGGTTATGCCGGAACCTATCGTGATCCGTGGTATGGCAATGTGGTGATCCGCAAGAAGGCAGGGCATCTCGTGATGCAGTTCAGTCATACAAGACAACTACTTGGCGATCTCGAACATTGGCAGCACGATACCTTTGTCGTGCATTGGCGCGATCGATCGCTGAATGCCGATGCTTTTGTGACGTTCGCACTGGATGCCGACGGACGTGTACGCGAAATGCGCATGAAGCCGATATCCCCATTGACCGACTTCAGTTTCGATTTCCAGGACCTGCGCCTGAAACCCTTGCCGTCGGCCGACTTGAATAAGGATGGCGATTGAATCCTGTGTTCACGGTCTTCGCGCACGCATGCGTATCAATTATAATGAGATTGGAGAGTTCGGGCCTGCTGCCGCGGTCCCGAAAGCTGTACAGTACGCATAGGCTTTTGTGCGGAGCACGTGCGCCGTGCATCGGTCGAGCGGAGAATCACGGGTGACGAAAGAGAAGATCCTTGTATGCATCGGCCTGAATGGATTCGAAAAAGCCCGAATTCGCCTGCTTTTGGCCGAGGCGAGCACCCGGTTGAGTTCGGCATGGCGGCTGGATGATGAAACTTCACGCGCAGATCTCCTGATTGTTGCACCACAATCCATGGAGGGCGAAGCGGCCGCATTGCGTGCGCGTGGCAGGGGCGTGCGCTGTGTGAACCTCGGCGGGACCGGGAATGTGGGCGAGGACTACATGCCGACCGGCTTTGAAGTGGACGACCTTGTGCGCGTGCTTGAATCCGCGGACGCGTTGTCCGGGGATGAATTCAAGAATTATTCTTCCGGTTCCATGGACTTCTACGACGTGAGCACGTCCGGCGGAGCTGTACGGGAGGATGCGCTCGGCGTATCCGAAGCCGAGGACCTGGAGCGCTTTTTGCGTCGCAACAGTGGCGAGTACAGCGTCGACAGCATCGTGCCCTTCAGCCTGGAAGGGACATCGGTCGTGCCACCACGGGGCCCCTTTGCCTCGAAGCGGGCGCAGACACGGAGCGATGAGCGCACGCCGTTTGCACAGTCCGACTCTTCGGTGCCGGGTGTCATCGATACGCGATCCGTGGCCAGCAGAACTGCCACTGACCCCAGGTTCCATCAAGCCGGTGCAGGCAAGCTCCTGTCCGAATTCCTGAAGAGCGGCAACCTCATGGCGCCGTGCCAGCTGGTGCGGGAAGGGACCGAACCACTGATCCTGGATCCGAAGAACCGCATCTACATCATCTGCGGTGACCTCAAGGCCGCCGAACCGTACGTCACGGAACATTTCAGGGCTTCCGATTTCGAGCGCCTGACCACACGCGACATGGAACGCTGGCGTGGCCTGTGCCCGCCCATGCCGTATGTGCGCCTTGAATGGCTCTCGGCGTTGCGCAATGGAGACGGATGGTTGCCGCAGCACCTGGATCCCGGTGGAAGCTATCGCGTCCGCGACATGCTCGACCTCGACGAGCACTTCGATCCGCAGATCCGGATCAACCAGACCCTGCTGGAGTGGAAGCGCCTGCACGAGATCACCGCCCAGGCAGCGGTGGAGATGCAGGTCGTGTTCGACACGGTGGCCGCTTTTGACGCCATTGGTTGGCTGGAGTGGCGACCGCGTGAACGCCTGCGTTGAATGCATCACCGCAGAGCGATGAGCTCATTCGATGAGGTTCTTGGCCTCGGAGGTGCTTAGAATTTCGGCAGGGGGCAGTTTCCCGCTTCGACGGCTGATCCAGGGATGCGCGAACACGGTGCCCAGCACGATGGCCACGCCAAGGTAGAACATCAGGTCCAGTTGCCTTTGTTCGCCGAGCAGCAGGATGGCCAGCGCGATCGCATAGACCGGCTCCAGATTGGTCGCCATCTGCATGGCGAAGGCGCTGACGTGGCGCAGGGCTTTCAGCACCAGGGCAAACGGCAGCAATGTGCAGCCCAGCGAAAGCACCAATAACAGTCCGGTGTCGTGCAGGTCAGGCACCGGGAACAAGGCGCCATGGTGCGGGACCAAGGGCGCAATCAGGGTCAGGAAAGCGGTACCCGAACCCAGTTCGATGAAGGTCACGGTCAGCGGGTCGGCATGCTCGACCATGCGCTTGTTGCAGGCGCTGAAGAATGCCACGAACAGCGCCGAAAGGACCCCCACGATGAGGCCCAGGCGCATGCCCTGCGGCATGCCTCCAACCACCAGCGCGACGCCCGGCACCACGCCCACGCCCAGCAGCAGTTCGCGCGGATTGAATTTGCGCCGGGCCACCCAGGGCTCGATCAGTGCAAGGAAAATCGGCGCGATGGCAATGCACAGCGCACCGACCGAGGCGTTGGCCAGCTTGATGGCGCCATAGAAGGTCAGCCAGTGCAGCGAGACCAGCACCCCGATACCGGCGTAAGCCAGCATCAGTCGCCCGGACATTTCGCGCAGGCCACGCCAGACCCGGGGAAAGAACAGCAGAGCCACGGCTACCGCCAGCATGCGCCACCACACCAGCGGCAGGGCCGG
>NZ_JAQIBU010000147.1 GCF_027858935.1 Oleiagrimonas sp.
CGACTTGCGGGCCGCGATGCGGGTACCGATCTGGTAGCCGACCGCATAGGACAGCTTGTGGCGATCCAGGTGTGCCGCGGCTTCCGGATGCGACTTGCCGGTGCCGGCAACGGAACTGCTGCTGGATGGTGCCGCTTGTGCCATGGCCAGGCCCGGCAAAGCCAGGGCCATGACCAGGACCAGACGTGCTTTCATCGAATCATCCACCTTGAGGCTGCCTTGCGCGTCCATCATGGTAAGCCATGTGCGTGTGGGTGCCGCGCGCGCCTACGCACACTTGTTCTGATTGCTCCGGTGGCCGATGGTTCCCCGCTGGTACCATGCGGGTTTTCCTTTCCGGAGTTCACGACCATGGCCTACCGCAATCTGCTTGTCGCCGACGACGGCGCGGTCCGCACACTTACGGTGAACCGGCCGGACAAGCTCAATGCGCTCAACCTGGAGACGCTGAACGAGCTGATGCTGGCCTTTGGCCAGGCTGCACACGACCACGCGATCCGCGTAGTCGTGTTGGCCGGCAGCGGCGACAAGGCCTTTGTGGCCGGTGCCGACATTGCCGAGATGAACAGCTACACGCCGATGCAGGCCCAGTCCTTCTCGCGCATCGGCCAGGCCCTGATGCTCACCATCGAACGCCTTGGCAAGCCTGTCATTGCGCGCATCCAGGGCTATGCGCTGGGTGGCGGCATGGAACTGGCCATGGCCTGCCACCTGCGCGTCGCCTCGCAGAAGGCGAAGTTCGGACAGCCGGAAATCAATCTTGGCCTGATCCCGGGTTTCGGCGGCACCCAGCGCCTGTTGCGTCTGGCCGGACGCGGCGCGGCGCTGGAACTGTGCCTGACCGGCGCGCAGATCGACGCTGCGCGCGCGCGCAGCCTGAACGTGGTCACCCAGGTGGTCGCTCCCGAGGCGCTGGACGAAGCCGTGCAGGCGCTGGCCTCCCAGCTCGCCGCAGGCGCCCCGTGCGCGGCTGCGGGGATTCTCGATGCCGTGCTCAGCGGCGGCGAATGCAGCATCGAACAGGGCCTGGACTACGAAAGCCAGGCCTTCGCGCTGTGTTTTGCCACCGAGGACATGCGCGAGGGCACCAGCGCGTTTATGGAACGCCGCAAGGCCGAGTTCAAGGGTCGGTGAAACAGCGCATGCGCCATGCCCCGCATGCGCCGTTGGGGGGCCACCACTGTTCTCCCCATGCAGGCTGGAACCAGTCAGGGGGTCAGTCGCTCGGACCCTTGTAGGTCAACTCACCGGCAGTCACGCGGAACGGCAGGCGGTTCTCCGGCGGCGCCAGATTGCAGGTCGCATACGGCGTGAACGCGCACGGCGGGTTGTAGGCCTTGTTGAAATCGATCACGACCTTGTCCGAACCCTTCCGCGGCGGATCGATGTACAGGAAACGGGCCGCGCCGTAGGTCTGCTTGCCGCTGGTGGCATCGGAAAAGACCAGGAAATACTGCTTTTCCCCTGGCGTCTCGATCACCGGCTCGAGGCTGTAGGTGTGCCCCTGGTAGTGGAACACGGCCTTGCCCGGCACCGGATAGGTATCGATGCCGCCGATCTCGTTGGCCATCCTGATCTGGTGCTGGGGCTTGAAGGCAATCCAGTGCGCAACAATGCGCAACGACGGATTGATCGGGAAATAATCGAGACCGGAAAAGTGGGTACGCGTCTTCGCCGTACTGTCCTTCACGCGCAGCGCCTTGCGTCCGTTTTGCGCCTTGAGGTAAAACTCGGTGGTACCAAAGCGCACCGTGGTCGGGTGCGCATGGCTGTCGTCCAGCAGCGTTGCCGAACGCCGGTGCGTGCCCAGGATCCGCGCTTTCGTGCCGGCCGCCAGGTGGACCTCGACGCTGCCATCGGTTTTCCAGTCCACGCGACCCAGGTGCGCCGGCGCACTGGCGATGACCACGTCGTTGTCGGCCGCGCTACCCACGGTATTGACGCCATGCTGCAGCCACGGCAGACCGACCAGACTGAGCCATCCATACGGGGCCGTCAGGGCCTTTACGCGCTGCGCACGCCACTGCTGAATCTGCTTTGCATAGCGGGGCGTGACATCGGCATGCACGGTGCTGGCTCCGACAATCAAGGCGAGAATGAGGCTGGTTCGGAACATGCGGGCAATCTCTCGGGAGGAACCACAGTATAGGCATACCGCTGAAGTGTGCAGCTTCAGCGCCCCCGATTGAACAACCGGTCCAGCTCGTGCATGCCCAGTTGCACCCAGGTCGGGCGGCCATGGTTGCACTGACCCGAGCGTTCGGTCGCCTCCATGTCGCGCAACAACGCGTTCATTTCGGCCAGGGTCAGCCTGCGGCCGGCGCGCACCGAACCATGGCAGGCCATGGTCGACAGCAGCTCGTTCTCCAGTTCCTCGAGCCGGCGGGAACTGCCGTGCTGGGCCAGCTCGCCCAGTACATCGCGGGTCAGTTGGCCGACATCGGCGCCTTCCAGAAGGGCCGGGATGCGACGCACGGTGATCTGGTCGGGTCCGCTGCGTGAAAGCTCCAGCCCCCAGTTGGCAAGGGCCTCGGCGTACTCCTCGGCAGCCTCCGCCTCGCGCGAGGCCACCGAAAGCGCCAGTGGCACCAGCAGCATCTGGGTGCGCAGACCGCTGGCACCCCGGGCCTGCTTCATGCGCTCGTAGGTGATGCGCTCATGCGCGGCGTGCATGTCCACCAGCACCAGGCCATGGGCATTCTCGGCCAGCACAAAGATGCTCTTGAGCTGGGCCAGCGCATACCCCAGCGGCGGAATGTCGGCTTCCTCGACGGTCGCGGGAAGGCCCTGTCGCGGCGACTCGCCAACCAGTGCCTGGTATTCGGACAGCGGTGCTTCGTGTATGCCCAGCGCAAGGCCGGACTGGCTGCGCCAGGCGCCACTGGTGCCGGCAAACGTCGAGCGCGCGGCCACCGGGGTGCCCGCGTCGCCGGTCTGGGTTCCGGCGAGCGGCGCGACCGGCTGCGAGGCCACGCTGCCGGCCCGGGTATCGGAAAGCACCTCGTGCAGGGTCCGGAACAAAAAGTCATGCACCAGTCGCTGTTCGCGAAAGCGCACTTCGCTCTTGGCCGGATGCACGTTGACGTCCACGCCGGACGGGTCCAGGTCCAGGAACAGCACGAAGGCCGGATGGCGGCCATGGAACAACACGTCCGCATAGGCCTGGCGCACCGCATGTGCCACCACCTTGTCGCGGACCATGCGTCCATTGACGTAGAAGTACTGCTGGTCGGCCTGGCTGCGCGCCGCGGTCGGCAGACCGACCCAGCCGGAAAGGTGCAGGCCGGCAGCCTGGTGCTGGATCCGCAGACAGGCGTCGGCAAAGCCGGTGCCCAGCACGTCCGAGACCCGCGCCAATATCGAAGCCTCGTCCCCAGCCGGTCGCAGCATGCGCACATTGCGGCCGTTGTGCCCAAGCCGGAATTCGACATCCGCATGCACCAGCGCCAGCGTCTTGACCAGTTCGTCGATGCGCCCGAATTCGGTGCGTTCGGTGCGCAGGAACTTGCGCCGGGCCGGCACGTTGAAGAACAGGTCGCGCACGTCCACGCTGCTGCCGGGCGGATGCGGCGCGGGTCGCATCTCGCCGATGCGACCGCCATCGACCTCGATGCGGAAGGCCGCATCGGCATCCGGCTGCCGCGAGCTCAGCGCGAAGCGCGACACGGATGCGATCGATGCCAGCGCCTCGCCGCGAAAACCCATCGTGGCCACGTGCTCGAGGTCATCGAAACTGCCAATCTTGCTGGTCGCGTGCGAGGCCACCGCCAGCGCAAGCTGGTCCGAGGCAATGCCGATACCGTCGTCGCGTACACTGATGCGTCGCGCGCCGCCAGCCTCGATCTCCACCTCGATGCGTCGCGCGCCCGCATCAAGGCTGTTCTCGACCAGCTCCTTGACCACCGAGGACGGACGCTCGATGACCTCACCGGCGGCAATCTGGTTGATCAGCTCGGGCGGGAGCGGTCGGATATCGGACATGGACGGACTCGGACGGGCGAGTCGCCAAGGATAGCAGCGCGCGCAAGCGCGCGGCCCGACCTCGCGGTTCAGCTGGTGGGGATCATCAGCATGCTGCCCGCGCGCAGCATGTTGGACTGCATGTGATTGGCATCCTTGATCGCATGGATGCTCACGCCGTACTGCTGCGCAATGCCCGAGAGCGTCTCGCCGTTGCTGACCTTGTGCAGGTCCTGGGTGTCGGCGTCGGCGGACAGCGTGGATG